>JAZGGT010000358.1:0-2700 GCA_036480555.1 Bacteroidales bacterium
CCTGGGCGTACTCCGGATGTGATTTTTCTTCCCAGTTAAACGATTCAACATCCTTGGTGATCTTCCCCCAGACATCCCGGATCCCTGTTTTGGTCTTTTCGACAAGGTAGCCTTCTCCTTTGGGAGGTAGATGGCAGTCCACACAATTCACCATAATTCCCCGCTGGTTGTCAACATGGGTGGATCTTTTCCATGTCTGGGTGGCCTGGGGATGAACATGACAGGCTGCACAGAAATCATTGGAGGATGTTTTTACCACTGCCTTGTTACCGGCAAACATCAGCAAAATACCTAGCAATATGCCGGACAGGAGAAATATCCTGGCAGATCTTTTTCTTTTCTTTCGGGAATCTCTGGACATACCCAGTCGAAGCTAAGAATAACTTTATAATCAGGAGGATAAAGAAACTAATTTTTGTTCAATCTTTCAATGTAAAGCTCCATCCAGGTCTTATTTAAATAAATTCTACGAACATGTCAGCCCACGATGGTCAGAAAGAAAACCTTCCCCGCATGAATCACGTACAAACGAGCATAACCTACGAATCCATGCACAATGAACAGACTTATACTTTTGCTTTTTCTTCTGTTTAGTTCATCCCCTCATCTCTGGTCCCAACTCACCGTACAGATCACAGAAAGCACAGATCCAAGTTGCCATGGTTCCGTCGACGGGACAGCGACGGTTAGTATTTCGGGTGGGACCGAACCCTATGAGGTTCTCTGGGATGATGATTCCAGCTCCACCGGATTGACTGTTACCGGCCTTGCTGCCGACAGGTATTACGGGGTAACCGTTACTGATGCCACCATGGCAATGGAGAAAGACAGTGTGATTCTCTCTCAGCCAGCATCAGTAAATATTGTCCTTGACTCGGTCAAAACCAATCCTTGCCTGGGCATGCAGCAGGCTGCCATCTATATCAGTGCCAGCGGCGGTAGTTTGCCTTACCAGTATGATTGGTCCGGTCCGGGGGAATATACAGCTGGGACCGAAGATATTGAAAGCCTGGGCGAAGGAATGTATAACCTGGATCTCACTGATGCTGACGGCTGTATTTCGAATTTCCAACAGGCCATTACTGATGAGGATCCTATATCCGTGAGTTATACGCTATCTTCCTATGAAGCATATAACCTGGAATGTTATGGAGAAGCTACCGGGAGCATAACAATTGATACTGTATCAGGGAATGGGTTGGATTGGCGGAACTATACTTATATTTGGAACGGGCCCGGGGGTTTTAAATCATATGTTTATGTAATAGATTCACTTGAAGCAGGGAACTACCATTTAAATGTTTTTGATTCCCTGAATTGCCGGAGCGATGTGACCATTTCCCTCACCGCCCCGAATCCTATTTTTGTCAATTACGATTCTGTTATTAATAATCCCTGTCTCAACACTGCTGACGGGGCAATATACATCACCCCCTCCGGAGGTAAATTGCCTTTTCAGTTTTCCTGGACTGGACCGGAAGGATTTTCCAGTAGCGAAGAAGATTTAACTGACCTGGCCAAAGGAAGATACCATTTGCTGATCAGCGATGCAGAGGGTTGCTCTGCAGAAAGTGATACCAACCTGGTCCTTTCAAGCGGAATCGAAATGGTAATAGAGGTTTCATCATATGGTGATTATAAAATTCAATGTTTTGGTATGTTGAATGGCGAAATAAAGATCCGGGAAGTAACAGGTTTTGGGGATATCAGTAGTTTTTATTTTTATACGACCGGACCCGATGGATTTACTTCCCCTTTCCGTTTCATGGAGAACCTTGCAGAGGGATCTTATCACATAAATGTTACTGATTCACTTGGATGTACAGGTGAACAAGATATTTTACTTAACCAGCCGCCTAAGGTGGAAACCGCGGATATTGAGGGATCCGAAACTTTCTATGAAGACACCAATTATATCTATACGGTGAATGATCAACCGAGCGGAAGTACATATAACTGGTCTATTGATGGCGGAGAGATCTGGTCGGGACAGGGAACGACATCTCTTGAAGTGGAATGGAGAACATATGGGACCGGAACACTTAAGGTCGTAGAAGTCGATGAAAACGGATGTTTGGGTGATACCGTAAGTTTTGAGGCCAGTTTCCTCTATGTCTCAAACCGGGATTTTGAGGCCCCTTCTGTTCGAATATACCCTGTGCCCACTTCCGACATATTGTATATCCGGGGTTTAGAGAACATGAGGGGTAATATTGAGATTTTCACCATTCTGGGACAAATGGTCAGGCAACAGGATCTGCAAGGATCCTTGAATCTTGAATCACTGGATAAGGGTGTTTATTATCTCCGTATCAGTGACCGGCAGGGTAATGAAATTAAAACATGCAGAATAGTTAAGAAGTAATCGTCAATACCCCGCTGCCTGTCCGTCTTTTCTGCTTTCTGAGGCCCCGTAGTAAACCCCGTTCTCCTCATCAAACAGGATGGCCTGGTATCCCCCATAACCGCCAATATCGAACTGGATCTGGTGTCCCATTTTGACAAGCTCCCTGATCACCTCGTAACCTATTCCGGATTCAAGGTAAACAGTCCCGCCATCCAGCATCTCGCTACCGGTGGGCTGTGAGGAACCTCCATGCCGTATCCTCGGGGCATCCCCTGCCTCCTGGAGGTTCATTCCAAAATCGATCATGTTGACAATGATCTGGGCATGTCCCTGGGGCTGCATCCCCCCTCCCA
>JAZGGT010000359.1:0-7343 GCA_036480555.1 Bacteroidales bacterium
CGAGATATTGTAATACTGGACTATTAAAAGAACAATCAGGGCAATTGCACTCAGTATGATCGAAAGCCTCGGTTTCATGATCCAAATATCAGCATGAATTTCCTATTATAAGATACGGAATTCAATCGTTAACTAACCGTTAACATAGCATTAACCGGAAGGATGTATATTCTGCCGTACTTTTGAACCAGGATGAAATTCAAAACCAAAAATATTGATATCATGAAACAAAGGAACTTTATCATTATGCTTGCCGTTCTGGGAGTCTTTATCTTCATTGACACTTCCATACTGGCTCAGTCCACCGGTACAGCTAAAGAGGAAGCAGAGATTGCTGTCCGTAGAGCTGAACATGCCGATCAGGCGGCAAGAAGCCGTGAAATGAGCAGGGCCCGCTCATTGTCCAGGGCACGAGAGGATTATGTATATGTAACTGGTTATGGCTCTGGTGAGCATAATTCCAGGTTGATGTTATCCAAGGAGTACAACGGGCAATCTATCGATAAGCAGGGCACTTTCGAGGTAGATGACAACACTACAAGACTGAAACTTTCCATTGAAGGCCATGTGAATTCCGGCTCCATCAAGGTATCCTTAATATTGCCGGACGGGAAGCCATACAAGTCTCTCACCATGGATGACTCAGCTGATATCCACTGGTCAGAATCCCTGAATATCAAAGAAGGTGAGACAAAATATTATGGTACCTGGAAGTACAGGATCACTACCAAGGTAGCTGACGGCAGCTATCATCTTTCTATCAATACATATTAATCCATCCAGATATACTCAAGACCCGGTCCCTGCGTTTACCTAGTGTATTCGCAGGGATTTTTATTTTGAACCAACGCTATTTTATAACGCTTTCATTGTTTCTGGCACTCCAGGTTTCCCTCTCGGCCCAGCAGGAAACATATCAAAATGCATTCAGTGTCGCCTTTGAAAATGACATGTTCAACAAAATGGACTGGTATTATACCAATGGCCTGCAGTTTTTGCTCTACCATAAAAGTCTACAGAAATCCCCATTTGACCGGGTTTTGCTGCCTTTTAAGATCCGGGAAAAGGACAGGGCCTGGTATGGCCTAAAATTCAGGCAGGAGCTTTATACCCCGAGGGACCTGGACGATGATACCATCAGGGCCGGGGATCATCCCTATGCAGCCACTCTCACCCTGACACAGCAAAGAGTGGTCAATCGTCCGGAAAGCGGTATCAGGTTTACTACAGGTTTAAGGGTGGGTATCCTGGGACCCGCAGCACTGGGGTTTCATGCACAGGATATCATTCACCGGATCACCCCATCCAATCCGCCCAAAGGCTGGGATTACCAGGTCCAAAATGATGTGATCCTGAATTATGATTTCATTGTCGATAAAGAGATCCTGCGGGATGGTGTTTCTATCCTGGGACTGAAGGGAATGGCAAGGATGGGGACTTTGCATACTGATTTTTCAGGTGGGATCTGGTACCGGCTTGACATGGGGCAGGATTACTTCGAGCGGCTTGGTCCGAACCCGGACAAACCATTTAATCTCTATTTTCAAATGGAAGGAACGGGCAGGTTAGTGATCTATGATGCCACACTGCAGGGTGGACTCTTCAATAAAACCAGTCCCTATGTTATACCTGCTGAATCAATCAACCGGCTGGTAGGTGATATTATAATGTCCCTTGTATGTGAGATCCGTGGTCACCAGGTTGGCCTGTACCAGCATTTAATAAGTTCCAGCTTCACAGAATCAGGTTGGCATGGCTGGCTTGGGATCAATTATACCTACTGGTGGTAAGGGCTATTTTTGATCTTGCCGTTTCGCCCAGCTGTCACGCAATGGAACTGTCCGGTTGATCAACAGATTATCGGGAGTGCTATCCTTATCCAGACAAAAATACCCCAGGCGCTGGAACTGGAATTTATCACCCGGACTGAAAGCTTTCAACCCGGGTTCAACGTAACCTGTAACCATCTCCAGTGAATCAGGGTTAAGGTTTGAGCGGAAATCTTCTCCTTCAGGAGCCTCGTCAGGGATCTCCGTATTGAACAGCCGGTCATAAAGCCTTACCTCTGCAGGGATGGCATATTTGGCAGATACCCAGTGCAGGGTTCCCTTTACCTTGCGGTTACTCTGGGGACCACCGCTCCGGGTTTCAGGATCATAGCTGCAATGCAGTTCTGTGATATTGCCTTCCTTATCCTTGATGACCTTTTCACATTGTATGATATAGGCGCTTTTCAGCCTGACTTCTCTGCCTGGTGCCAGGCGGAAGAATTTTTTCGGGGGATCTTCCATGAAATCATCCTGCTCGATATATACCTCCCGGCTGAAAGGGATCTCACGGCTTCCCATGCTTTCATCTTCAGGGTTGTTGATGGTTTCCATCCACTCTTCCTGGTCTTCAGGGTAATTTGTAATAACAATTTTCAGGGGATGCAGTACACCCATTACCCTGGGGGCTTTCTTATTCAGATCTTCCCGCAGGCTGAATTCCAGGAGTCCAACATCAATGATCCCATCAAACTTTGTTACGCCTATGGTATCGGCAAAATTCCGGATGGATTCCGGTGTATAACCACGGCGCCGTAGTCCTGATACAGTTGGCATCCGGGGATCATCCCACCCGTTTACCAGTCCCTCTTCAACCAGCTGCAAAAGTTTTCGCTTGCTCATCACGGTATATGTAAGGTTGAGGCGGGCAAATTCGATCTGCCGGGGACGGTAATCTTCTTCCACCAGCTGGTCAAGGAACCAGTCATAAAGCGGGCGGTGGTTTTCAAATTCAAGAGTGCAGATGGAATGGGTAATACCTTCGAAAAAGTCTGACTGTCCATGGGCAAAATCATACATGGGATAAATGCACCATTGGTCCCCGGTCCGGTGATGTTCCGCATGCTTGATCCTGTAAAGCACCGGGTCACGCATATGCATATTGGGGGAGCTCATATCGATCTTTGCCCGCAGTACATGTGAACCTTCATCGAACTTACCGTTTTTCATTTTTTCAAGGAGTTCTAGGTTCTCCTCAACCTTGCGGGTCCGGCACGGACTTTCCAGTCCAGGTTTAGAGGGCGTCCCCCGCTGCTCACTGATGGCATCAACAGACTGGTCATCCACATATGCTTTCCCATCCTGAATGAGTTTTTCCGCGAAATCAAAAAGTTTCCCGAAATAATCCGAGGCATAGAAAAGGCGGTCCTCCCAGTCAAATCCCAGCCATTTCACATCTTCCTGTATGGACTCCACATATTCCACATCCTCCTTTACAGGATTGGTATCATCGAAGCGCAGATTGCATTTGCCTCCATATTTTTCCGCCAGTCCGAAATTCAGGCAGATGGACTTGGCATGCCCGATGTGCAGGTATCCGTTTGGTTCCGGGGGGAAACGGGTATGTACCCTGCTTTCGTTCTTCCCTTCGGCAAGGTCCTCATCGATAAAGACTTCGATGAAATTTTTCGTCTCTTTTATATTGTCCGCTGGTTTGTCCTCACTCATGAGTAAATGTTTAGGCAGTACAAAATTAAAATATTTAAGGATTGTCCGGGGGAATTTGTAATTTTCCGGTCCAAATGGGACTGATACAGATTGAAAATATGGAATTCTATGCCTTTCACGGGCATTACCGGGAAGAGCAGATCGTCGGGAATAAGTTCCTGGTTGAACTGAGCATAGATTCAGATATGGCTGCACCAGCCGCTTCGGACAGCCTGAAAGATGCTATTAATTACCAGCTTGCATACAAACTGGTTAAAGAAGAAATGGAGAAGAAATCCAAACTGCTGGAAAATATCGCCAAGCGGATCCTGGATACAATCTATAATAATTTTGACGGGGTCCGGGAAGTAACTGTAAAAGTTTCAAAGATGAACCCGCCCATGGGTGGAGGCCGTATTGAAAAGGTCAGCATTACCCTTACCCGGTAAAATGAAAATAGCAGGCACAAATAAGAAATGCCCCAAGTGCGGCAACTCCTTTCAATGTTTGGGGGATGAGGATTGCTGGTGCGAAAACTACCAGATCATGCAGAAGGATTTCCTCCGGATCACACAGGAGTACAGCGACTGTCTTTGTCCCACTTGCCTGAAAGAATATACCTCGGAGTAAAAATTGATAATAAAAAGAAAAGCTTTATGTCAACTTTTCAGCCCTTTAACATGGAACGATACATGTCTGCTTACGAGCAGGATGTTCAATATAATTTATCCGAGAGCGGTGTTCACCCCATGCTTCTCAGTGAATTGCTTGAACTGAAAAACGGTTCGCTGGATGAACTGCTGGCAACCGATATCAATTACGCCCATGCGAACGGCAGGCCGGAACTCAGGGAAAACATTGCCAGAATGTATGAGGGGGCAACAGCTGACAATGTGCTGGTGACCGTAGGTGCCATAGAGGCAAACTACAATTCCCTTCGTACTGTTCTGAATAAGAGTGATGAGGTGGTAATCCAGCTTCCGAATTACATGCAAATCTGGGGTGTGGCCAAAAACCATGATTATTCAATCAAGACTTTTTCCCTGCTTGAGGAGAAAGACTGGGCACCAGACCTTGATACCCTGGAGAACATGGTAACTGGCAAAACCAAACTGATAGCCATCTGCAACCCGAATAACCCGACAGGACGCATCTTCAGGGAGGATGAAATGGATGCCATTATTCGGATAGCAGATAAAGCAGGAGCCTGGATCCTGGCAGATGAGGTTTACGCAGGTGTTGAGCAGAAGACCGATGAGCAGACCCCGTCTTTCTATGGACGGTATGACAAGGTCCTTGCCGTTGGCAGTATGAGTAAGGCATATGGTCTTCCGGGTCTCCGGACAGGCTGGGTTGTCGGTCCCCGGGACATGATTGACCAGATATGGGCAAGGCACGAATACAATACCCTCAGTGCGACGATGCTGTCGAATAAACTGGCCGCCCTGGCATTATCCGAAGAGGTACGACCCATAGTAAGGCAAAGGGCGCGTGATTATGTACGCAAGGGATTCCCTATCCTGGAAGAATGGATGAGTAAGCAAAACGGGAACCTGCGATGCGTCCCGCCGGATGCTGCTGCCATTGCTTTCATCAAATACGATCTGGACATTAATTCTACAGACCTGGTCATAAAGCTTATTAAGGAACAATCGGTGATGATCATCCCGGGAGACCATTTTGGTTTGGACGGGTTTCTCCGGGTCAGCTATGGCCTTCCAAAAGATTATCTTGTCGGCGGACTCAACGCTATCTCTGAAGTATTGTCAAAACTTTAAAATCATGGAGATCATTACGCTGGATCAGATAAAGCAGATCCTGCCCTCAATTGATATCATTCCACAGATCGAGAAGGGTTTCCAGGCGTATTCTGAAGGCAGGGTGATCGTTCCACCCATTGGGGAAATGATCCTGGACAAGGGGGAAGTTCATATTAAATACGGATTTGTAAAGAAGGATGTATATTACGTGATAAAAGTAGCATCCGGGTTTTATGACAATCCGGCTGTTGGACTTCCTTCAGGCAACGGACTGATGCTGTTGTACAGCCAGGAGACCGGAGAACTGGCATCAATCCTGCTCGATGAGGGTTACCTGACCAATATCCGCACAGCCGTAGCAGGTGCTATTGTTGCAAAATATATGGCTCCTTCAAAAGTTAACAAGATCGGGATCGCCGGGGCCGGAACCCAGGGCAGGTTACAACTGCTATACCTGAAAGATGTAGTGGATTGCAGACAGGTCCTTATCTGGGGATTGAACCAGGAAGAAGTGGATGCATATAAATCCGACATGGAAAAGGAGGGATACTATATTGAAACTACCCTTGACACTTCGGACATCTTAAAACAATGCAGCCTGGTCGTCACCACAACACCTTCTAAAATCCCTGTCCTGAGCAGTGAGGATTTAAGGAAAGGAACCCATATCACCGCCATGGGATCCGATACCCCGGAAAAACAGGAGGTGGATTCGCGTATTCTCAGGGATGCGGACATTGTCGTTGCAGACAGTATTGAACAATGCATGGCCAGGGGAGAGATCTACAAAGCCATGGAAGCCGGTGATTTAAAAAAGGAAAAATTGATCGAGCTGGGTAATGTGATCTCTGGCGCAGCTAAAGGGAGGACTTCAGACCAGCAAACTACCATTGCCGACCTCACTGGAGTAGCGGTCCAGGACATCAGTATTGCCTCTGCTGTATATAAGGCTGTGACCGGATAAGCCAGGCAGGTAATGCGGTTGCATGGGGGAATATCAGGATCTCGTCCAAAACAGGAGAAGGCACCTTCGTATATCTTAACTTTCAGGGTTATGTATATTTTAGTAAATTTGCACCCACCGAGACAGGATGAAGCTGCCTGATGATATGTCGTGGCTTCAAAAATTGGTCGGTTTGCCGAGTGGCTAGGCGCTGGTCTGCAAAACCAGTTACAGCGGTTCGAATCCGCTACCGACCTCAATAGCCCTTTGATAATCAGGGAGTTACATTGTGTAGTGGACGCTATGGTGGACGCAAACCCTGAAAGGGATCCCAAAATTCCGGTTATTGCACTATTTCATTATATCCTCTCTGGACAACGTAACGGCATGATATGCTTTCTACTGTTCTGACTGGTTCGTTTGCCTTTTAAAACATTGTCCTGGATAACATTTCATATAAGAAGGTAGGGGTGGATTTCGCAAAACCGATTTTTATTCCGAAGGAATACCCTCATATATCAATTGACTCCCTTTCCTATACGTGGGGGATTATTAATAGCTTCAGAATTTTGGAGTGTAAAAATCCGAATAGTAATGAGGAAATTCACATACTAATTCAGGGACAGATAAAACAATTATAGAATTTAAATCTTGGTAATGCTACAACATAGTGGATTGCAATTGTATTAGCATTTGATTGCACCGCGCAAAATTACTCCTCCGCTACACCCGAGTTCTCCCCATCCAAAATTGTCCATAAAAATCAGAACGATATTCGGTTTTTTTTTGGCTAATCCTTGATTGAAAATTAAACCTAATGTAAGGATCGAAAGTATGTATATAGTTTTCATCTCGATTCGTTTTTAAGTTCTTCCGACGGCATATGTAGTTTTAAAAATTTGTGAATTTGCCAAAGTGTCCTTTCCCCAATAGGTGAGAAAAAATCCATTCCATGTGACCAACCTTCAATTCGATCATAGGTATAAGATACGCCATTGGCCTCCAGTTCTGCTGATAATCGATCCGAGTTCTTTACAGATACGGATCCGTCAATTGAACCGTGCATTAATAATACAGGTGGATCATTTTCATCGACATGCGTTACCGACGAAGCATCAATATAATTAGTTGGGTCCTCAATGAAAGAAGTACCGATATACTGCTCAG
>JAZGGT010000360.1:0-6007 GCA_036480555.1 Bacteroidales bacterium
TTATGATCTTTAATGGCCTTGGCAGCTTCAAAAGCTTTCTTTGCACCAGCCAGGTCCTTCATGGCAAGCTTGGTGACACCAACATTGTTGGCTGCACGTATGCACTTAGGATGCTTTTCCCATGCCATCCCATAAAGGGCAAGCTTTGTTTCATTGTCCTCGAACAGAGAGGCAGAATAAAGTAGTTCTTCAAGTACCAGGGTGTCCATATTGTCAACAACCCATTGCTTGAGCTCTGCATCTGACCAGCCGATCTTTTCTACCTTGACGGTAAATACTGACCTTCTCAGTTCAGGAAGGATCTTTACCTTGATTTCTTCGAAAGCCTCGGCAATGTTCTTGATCTCCTTCTCACGAACAACCGGATCGGAGTACATGGAGAGTACACGCAGGATCAGGTCTTTATCCTGGACATCAGATTCTTCCATCAGCTTCTTGAATCCTTCCCAGTCTTCAGGAGTTGTCAACATGCTGAACAACTCTTCATCCTCGGGGAGTTCAACTTTGGCTTTTTCCAGGTCACGTTTGATGAATCGTGAAGCTGAACCTTCCCTGTTTCCGGAAAGTTTTGTATTCAGGTCCAGCTCTCCATCAGGTGAAGCATAAGCTGAAACTTCGATACCTTTCAAATCAACCCGCTCATTCTCAGTGGCAGCCTTAACATAATCGGTCATACCAGCGACATCGTCCTGCTTTAATTCAGAGTTCCTGACATCATACCTGTTAATAATATAATGTATGTCGGCAACATATTCATCCGGAATAATTCTCTTGAAATTGTCTCCGAAGGCAATGGTTTTACCGTGCTTCATCACCAGCAACGGGGTGGTAATTATCCCGTCAGCTATCTTGATAGGAGGCAGGTCAGCTTCTTTGTTCTTAACTGTCGCCTTCCCTTTTACATACAGCTCTGAACGCATCATTTCAGGCGTAAAGTCAATTTCATCAGCATAACTGAAACTACCGCCTGAGGTAAAGGAAATTACTTTATTATTTTCCTCAACCTGCTCTCCCTGTAGTGTTTCAGACTTTAATTCAGTTACTCCACCTTCATATTGCAGGTATGGAATGGCAGTAACAATAGCCTTCTTGTGAAAATACTTTTCCGGATAGCTGACATTGACAGCTACCGCTACCTTGCCTCCATGAGTCTCAAGAGGATCAGGGGTTACCTTGTAATCCACCAGGGAAGCATTATCTGCCATCTTTTGTGGTCCACCACAACTGACGGCAATAAGGGCTGCAGCAATAAATGATGCAAAAATGTTCAATCTTCTCATAATTACTTGGTTATTAGTTTAATACTTAATGCTCTTTTGAATTGCTTCTACAAACTTAATAATGTTTTTCAATTTATAAAAAAAATGGATACAAATACGCCTGAATTCAAGGTAATTGAACACGGTTCATTCCAATAACATGTTCCTGGTGGAAAATAGCATTCTCGATAATTGAATAATGCCTTTTTACGGAAATAAAGTCTAAATGTTCCAGTTCAAGCACAAGAATTTTCTGATTTTTTAATGAACGAAGGTATTCAAAGTATCCATGCTGCACATTTTCAAGGTATTCAGGTGTGATATCCTGTTCATAATCCCTGCCTCTTTTCCTGATATTCGAGACCAGTTTTTCGACACTCACGTAAAGATAAACATACAGGTCAGGCTTTGGCAATTGCTTGTGAATGATATCAAATAATTGCCGGTAAAGGTTATATTCATCAATCTGCAGGGTTATCTTGGCAAAGATCAGGGATTTACTGAAAAAATAATCCGCCACCGTAAAGGACCGGAACAGTTCGGGAGATGTTAACTCCCTGTGCAGCTGGTTATACCTTGCTGCCAGGAAGGATAGTTCCAGGGGGAAGGAGTACCTTTCCTTATCCTGGTAGAACTTCGGAAGGAAAGGATTATCTGCATACTGTTCAAGGATGAGCCTTGCGTTATGCTTTTTAGCAATCTTAGTGGCCAGGGAGGTTTTCCCTGCACCTATATTCCCTTCTATGACAAGGTAATTGATCATCCCGTGATCTAAATATACAAAAAAGAAAACCGCAAAGACTGCTTATCAATCCTTGCGGTTCTCAATATGGCTGGTTGGCAACTATTCAGGTTTCCTGTCCCGGTTACCTCGGTTATCCCGGTTATCCCGATTGTCCCGGTGCCTGCGGTCACCTCCTGAAGGTGGTTGATAACCCTCAGGTTTGGGTAGTAATACCTTCCTGGACAATTTCAGGTTTCCGTTCTTCTCATCAATGCTGATCAGTTTCACTTCCAGTTCATCGCCCACATTGACTTCGTCTTCTATTTTTTCAACCCTTCTCCAGTCCCATTCCGAGATGTGCAGCAAACCCTCTTTGCCAGGCATAATCTCGATAAAGGCACCAAAAGAAACCACTCCCTTAACCTTGCCTTTGTACACCTCGCCTACCTCAGGTTCGGCTGTGATCTCAGCGATCTTGGCCAGGGCAGCTTCGATGGAATCCTTGTTATCAGCAAAGACATCTATTACGCCTCTATTATCTATCTCTTCAATCACAATGGTTGCACCGGTATCGGCTTGTATCCCCTGGATAATTTTACCACCCGGACCGATTACAGCACCGATCAGATCCTTGCTAATGCTGATTTGAACGATCCTTGGAACATGTGGTTTAAAATCTTCCCTGGGCTTATCGAGGACCTCAGTCATCTTGCTGAGTATGTGAAGACGGCCCTTTCTAGCCTGTTCCAAAGCTTCCGCAAGTATCTCATATGAAAGTCCATCTACCTTAATATCCATCTGGGTTGCCGTAATCCCGTCTTCCGTACCGGCTACTTTGAAGTCCATATCCCCAAGGTGGTCTTCATCTCCCAGGATATCAGACAGGACTGCATATTTCCCTGAATCTGTATCGGTGATCAGTCCCATTGCAATCCCGGATACTGGCTTGCTGATCTTAATCCCGCAGTCCATTAATGCAAGTGTTCCTGCACATACGGTAGCCATGGAAGAAGAACCGTTGGATTCCAGAATGTCGGAAACGATCCTGACTGCATACGGATTTGCCTCTCCAACGGGCATCACCTTCTTCAATGCACGGTGAGCCAGGTTCCCATGACCTACTTCCCTTCGGCTGATACCCCTTATTGGACGTGCATCTCCGGTTGAAAAAGGCGGGAAATTATAATGCAGTGTAAATTTATCTGTCCCCTGGATTAATACCTCGTCGATCATTTTCTGGTCCATCTTGTTGCCGAGAGTGACCGTTGTCAGTGACTGTGTCTCACCCCGGGTGAATACGGATGACCCGTGTGTGGCAGGCAGGTAATCTACCTCGCACCAGATGGGACGAATCTCATCGGTCTTTCTACCATCCACTCTTTTACCTGTATCAAGTACAAGGTTCCTCAAAGCCTTTTTTTCAACATCATGGAAATACCGCTTGGCCATACTGGTTTTTGCAGCTGCCTCATCATCATCTTCCGGGATAAGTGCTTCAATGATTTCATCCCTCAGTTCAGTGCTTGCTTCATGCCTCTCATGTTTTGACATGCCTGCACCTGCTATCTTTACCAGCTTATCATAAGCTTTTTCAGCTATCTGGGACCGGAGATCTTCGTCGTTGTTCTCATGATCATATTCCCGTTTGGCCTCCTTTTTAACTTCGGCAGCAAGTTCCTTTTGTATCCGGCAATGCTTCTTGATTTCCTCGTGTGCAAACTTGATGGCTTCGAGCATCTCTGATTCTGAAACTTCACTCATTTCGCCCTCAACCATCAGTATGTTTTCCTCTGTGGCCCCTACGATGATATCAATATCTGCTTCTTCAAGCTGTTTGAAACCCGGGTTAATCATAAACTTACCGTCGATCCTGGCAACCCTGGCTTCGGAAATGGGGCCATTAAATGGAACATCCGATACGGATAATGCGGCCGATGCGGCCAGTCCAGCCAGGGAATCAGGCATGACCTCCGATTCTGCGGAAAACAGTGTAACATTTACAAAGGTTTCCGCATGGTAATCATCCGGGAACAACGGCCGGAGGGCGCGGTCAATTAACCTTGATATAAGTATTTCATAATCCCCGGGCCTGGTTTCTCTCTTTAGGAATCCACCGGGGAACCTGCCTGTGGCAGAGAACTTTTCTTTATATTCAACTGACAGGGGCATAAAATCTACATCTTGTCTTGCCTCAGTTGCTGACACAACCGTGGCCAGCAACATGGTCTTGCCCATTCGAACGACAACCGCACCATCAGCCTGTTTGGCCAGTTTACCTGTTTCTATGGTAATGGTCCTTCCATCACCAAGGTCGATTGTCTTTTGTATTACTTTTAACATTTTCTTACTTCTTTATTCTTATACATTTATAGATACGAAAAAAGGCAATTGCATGAATTGCCTTTTAATAATTATTTAGTCGGACTTATTTCCTTAGCTGTAGTGATTTGATGACCGCCCTGTATCTTTCAATATCGCGGTCTATCAGATAATTCAATAAACGCCTGCGTTTCCCGACAAGCTTGACCAGGGCTCGCTGCGTACCAAAATCCTTTTTATTTTTCTTAAGGTGCTCGGTAAGGTGTGCAATCCTGAATGAAAACAAAGCTATCTGCCCTTCTGCAGAACCGGTATCTTCATCCGATTTGCCATATTTCTTAAAAAACTCTTTCTTCTTCTCTGTTGTTAAATACATGATACTTAAATTCTATGATCTTTACTGTTCTCAGAAAACGAACTGCAAAAGTATTTAATTTTTTCGATATAGCAATAATTTAGGTATAAAAAATGAGATAGGGGCAGGTAAATTATGTGCCTGATGCAGAAGCGATTAACTGTCCGGGTCTACTTCTTCAGCTAAAATAGATCTGAGCGTGTTGATCTGGTTCACTGTTCCCAATGCAAACAGCTTATCAGAGGATGAAAGCACCACATCCTGTGATGGGTTGATTATATAAGATCTATCAGCTTTACGCAGACCTATAATATTGGCACCGGAGCGGTTACGGATATCCAGTTCCTGGATAACCTTCCCATCGAAACAAGAGGCTAACTTCTCGCAGCTCAATTCCTCGAGGAAAACATTATCCGGTTCCTGCAGCATGATAAAATCGATAAATTCAACCACATCAGGCTGTGTAACCAGTTTCGCCATTCTCTGACCACCCACCCGGTCAGGCATGATTACATTAGTGGCACCAGCCCTTTTCAGTTTGATATCACTGTTCTCATTGGAGGCCCTGGAAATGATGGTCATTTCCGGATTGATGCCTTTTGCTGTAAGTACAACATATAAGTTATCTGCGTCAGCAGGAAGTGTGGTGATCATGGCCCTTGCATCAGAAATACCGGCATTCTCGAGTACCTCATCCATGGTAGCATCTCCATCAATGTACAGAATGTCCTGGTTATCTCTCAGGGTTGCCAGGATCTCAGGATTGTTCTCAATTACAATAAACGGGACCTTATGCATGGACAGGTCAAAGGCAGCCTGGCTGCCATTCCGGCCATAACCGCAAATAATCACATGATTGCTCAATCTTTTAATTTTCCTTGTCATTTTCCTGTCCCTGTAATAACTTCTCAGAACCCCGTCGATTATATAGCGGGCGGAAGAAGTTACTGCATAAACAAAGATACCAAAACTGATCACAATCAGAAAGCTGGTAAACCACATTCCAAGTTCCGATAGCGGTGCCACCTCCTTGAAACCGACCGTGGCAATCGTAATGATGGTCATGTATACGGCTTCTGTAAAGGTCAACTTTTCGATCACCATATAGCCACCAATACCAATAAAGGCTATGATCAGCAGCAAGCTGAAGGCAATGATAACCGACCAGTTGCTATCTGTTCTTCTTTTCTTTGTTGGTCCTAATAAATTGATTACCGGCATAACAAGACAAACATCTGTTAAACTTACAGTATTTATTTGTTAATTGAAGTACGGCCTGGGAAGAAAAGCCATCTCTGACAGGGATACCAAGGCTTTTCCAGGTCCTGATCACCCGGTTGTTTTCAAAAG
>JAZGGT010000361.1:0-2372 GCA_036480555.1 Bacteroidales bacterium
TCGAGGGCATTGAAATTCTGGATATGGCTCTGTCCCATCCCCCTGATACCGATAATTCCTACCCGGATGCGGTCGTTTGCGCCCTTCCCGTTTTGAGAACTGCCCCATAGCAAGGGGCTTGTTGCCATGACTGCTGTT
Source organism: Bacteroidales bacterium (assembly GCA_036480555.1). Lineage (GTDB taxonomy): Bacteria > Bacteroidota > Bacteroidia > Bacteroidales > SM23-62 > SM23-62. The sequence continues at coordinate 139 of JAZGGT010000361.1, forward strand.
CCGGCAGTCGCGGATTTAATAAATTTTCGTCTTTGCATATTCATTTTCTTTAAATTTTATGAATAAAGGGCCGCCAGGATGCCCTGGATATATCCAACAGTCAAGGCTGTACCCGTTAAGGGGCTATCCGCCTCAATCCCGTATTCGATGGTATAGACACCTTCGTATTCGATATCCCTCAGGGCGCTGATAATGGCAGGAAGATCCAGGTTCCCCTGTCCCGGCCGGCAGGTCTTTCCTTCCCTGGTATTGGCCGTGTTGTCACGAAGGTGGACATCATATAATCGGTCCTTAACCGTATGGATCTCTTCCACCGGGTCAATACCCGACCTTGCAATATGGGCCACATCCATGCAAATCCCAATCCGCTTATCCCTGTCTTTTATCCTTTCATAGGCTTCCAAAGCATTTGGATAGGGCAAGCCGTCCGGACCATGATTATGGATGGCCAGCCTGATATCATATGCTTTAACCTTCTGTTCAGCGAGATCCAGAATGTTATAGTCAGGAACACCAACGATCATTCCAAACCCGGCTATTTTTGCATAATCAAATGCCTTTGCAACCTCCTCTGTTGACTTCATATAGATAACACCGGCGGCATAGGGATCCAGCCCTGCACCCCTTATCTTCATCATGGTCCTTTCAATATCTGCCGGGCTCGAATCATATGGCAGGTGCATGCTTTTGATGGAGATCTTCGAAAGCTGCAGGTCATTCATCATTTCAATCACCTCATCCAATGACAGGTTTCTAAGTCCATAGGAGGCAATCCCGATCTCCACTTCACCAGGTGGAACCACGGAGGCTGAAGGATGCATGCCTGCGAAGAGTTTCGGCCAGGCAGCCATTCCAGCCAGGCCCATCCCGGCAGTGGTGAAGAACTTACGACGTGTTTGATTTTTCATGAGTATTTTTTATTACCAATATCTTTTATTACTGGTGGCAATTTCATGTTTGTCAATAAAATCCGGATCAATTATCAGGCCAGAACCGGGACCGGTGGGTACAGCGATCTCCCCATCTTTGCTCTGCAGGCTTGAGGTTGTGGATTCGACAGGTATGTAAGGATTCCCCTTGAACTCATGATAAAGACCGGCATTTGGCAGGGATGCTACAAACAGAAGGTTGTAAATATTTCCCAGTCCGAAACCTGAAATATGCGACACGACCTCAAGGTTGGCAGCAGCAGCCATCCTGGCCACCCTCGTACACCTTACAAATCCGCCAAAGTAAAACAGATCGGGCTGGACAACCTGTATGCATCCATTGGCGATCATCCACCGGAAACGCCACATGCTCCCGTCCTGCTCCCCTCCGGCAATGGGTATGTCCAGCGCATCTGCTACCTCCTTGGTCTCAACCAGCCAATCGTACCGGCAGGGTTCTTCATAAAAAGCATATTTATATTCTTCCAGTAAGCGTCCTACCTCAATCCCTTTATCCCTGTCATAGCAACCATTTGCATCAGCATAAAGCACCATTTCATCGCCGAAAGTCTCCCTTACCAGGGGGATTAGCTCCTCTGTACGCCCAGGCAGGCTGTCGACATTCTTGCCCATTTCTGCACCCAGCCTGATCTTTAATGCCTTTGCCTTTGAATTGGCTACATTTTCTTTAATATAACCCACAGACTCCCCGGCTGGTATTCCGCGGTAACTGTTGGCCTGGTATAGTGCAACCCGGTTGTGATGGCGTTCACCTATCAATTCAGTTATGGACTTGCCTGCAATGCGGCCCAGCATATCTAGGATGGCGATCTCGGCTGTGGCAAGCGGGATCCATAACGCTAAGCCCTGTAGCTTATAATTCATGCCATCCGTATATACATCCTCAACCAGGTTATCCAGGTCCCGGGCATCTTTCCCAATCAGCAGGGGAATAACACGTTGAATCAAAATGGGATACAGGTAATAGGAATGCAGGTTATTCGAAACACCATAACCGATGGCCCCCTCGGCCGACCGGACACGGATCATATAATTTCTTTCAAAATGAAGCAATTCCATGGATTCAATGATCACCGGATCCGGAAAAAGTTCCCTTTTCAGGACCGGACTGGAGGCTGCCTCATCCAGGATGTCATAATCAACAATTGCACCGCCTGGTTGATTTTTTGAGCAGCCCAGTAGGGTAAGCGCACCCGCGCCCATACCTGTTTTTATTAATTCTCTGCGATTCATTTATGCTTTGGTTTATGATGATTCCCAACCTAAGATAGGGTATTAAATCCA
>JAZGGT010000362.1:0-6813 GCA_036480555.1 Bacteroidales bacterium
ATAGGGACCTTCCAGTATTTTTTGTTATAGATCTGCCCCATTCCAGGAAATACGGCAGAGTACATGGCTGCCTTCCTGGGAGAATGCTCAAGCCTGAAGGAATCAATGCTGAGGGTGTCAGCCTCTATAATCAGGCTGTCAACCGGTTGGGACTGGAGTGATTGGCATACAAAAATCACCCCTATCAACAGGAAGGCATGAAAATGACGTATATTTTTGATTGTTTGCAGGCCGGCCTGGTTATTTATTTGTCATACGATCAAGTACTGCCAGGATCCTTTCCAGGACCTGGTCTGACTTAAATGGTATAACGATGCGCCCGGAACCTTTATTGCTTATTTTAAAGTCTACCTCAACCTTGAAGAATCTGGAGAGATGCTCTCTCAATTCATCATAATTCCTGGTCTGGGATTCATGATCAGGGGTTCCTTCCCTGGGTCCCCGGGTATTGTTTGTCCGGCGAACCAATTCTTCAACTTTCCTGACTGATAAATCATCTTTGATAATCTTCTGGAAGATCTCAAGCTGGATATTCGGATCTGGAATGTTCACGAGTGCCCTTGCATGGCCCATGGATATCAGCCTGTCACGTATGCCCAGTTGGATCTCGGCAGGTAATCTAAGCAATCTCAGATAATTGGAAATGGTGGAACGTTTCTTTCCCACCCTGTCACTCAGATTTTCCTGGGTCAATCCTACTTCTTCCAGCAAGCGCTGATAACTGATGGCTACTTCAATGGAATCAAGGTCTTCCCGCTGGATGTTTTCCACCAGTGCCATTTCGAGCATATTCTGGTCCTCTGCCGTCCGGATATAAGCCGGAATGGAATCCAGTCCCGCCATGCTGGCTGCTTTATGTCTTCTTTCTCCGGTTATCAGCTGGTATGTATCCCCATTCAGGCGCCTGACGGTAACGGGCTGGATAATGCCAATTTCCCTGATGGAACTGGCAAGTTCCCGTAAAGATTCCTCGTCAAAGTTTTTCCTTGGCTGGAAAGGGTTGACCTCAATTTTATCAATATCTATATCGTTTATGGCAGTGCCTGGTGCCCTTATTGCCTGATCAGCATCTTCGATCAGTGCTCCCAACCCTCTACCCAATGCATTCTTTTTTGCCATACTGCTCTTTTTATTCGATTATTTTCTCGACACTCTTTATCCTTGTCTTCTCATTTTTCTGTAATAATTCCCTGGCCAGGTTCAAGTGGTTGATCGCCCCTTTGCTGTCAGCATCATACAGGATTGCCGGCTTTCCGAAGCTGGGTGCCTCACCCAGTTTAATATTCCGTTGTATGATGGTTTCAAATACCATTTGCTGGAAATGCTTTTTTACCTCGTCCGCTACCTGGTTGGATAAACGCAGGCGGGAATCGTACATGGTCAACAGGAAACCTTCAATTTCGAGCTCCGGGTTCAGTCTGTTCTGAATTATCTTGATCGTATTCAGCAGTTTGCCGAGTCCTTCCAAAGCAAAATATTCGCATTGAACCGGTATGATCACAGCATCCGCGGCTGTGAGGGCATTCACAGTGATCAATCCCAGGCTTGGCGAACAGTCTATCAACACAAAATCATAGTTGTCCCTTACCTGGTCAATCACTTTTTTAAGTATCATTTCACGCTTCGGCTGATTCAGCATCTCTATCTCGGCTCCGACAAGATCTATACTGGAAGGTATCAGGTCAAATCCCTCAATTTCTGATTTCAGTACAATGTTGGCAGGGTTTACATCATCGATCAGGCATTCATATATACTGGTTTTGATATTCTTGGTATCAAAGCCTGACCCTGATGTGGCATTTGCCTGCGGATCTGCATCCACGATCAATACCCTCTGCTCAAGTACTGCCAGGCTGGCTGCCAGATTTATTGCCGTGGTGGTTTTCCCTACCCCTCCCTTCTGGTTTGCTAATGCTATTACTTTTCCCATTCCTTTGCTTTTAAATCTTGAATTTTACGTGGGCTTCAAATTTACTAACTTCTGTCCCAATCGCATTTTTTCTCCAGAATCTTATTGCAAACATTTCATCTGCATTTTTAAACACCTTATTAACAATTCCGGGCTTCTCGTTTGTATATAGCTAATTATCATTCATTTGAAGTCCCAGGATCTGCACATTCAGACAGGATGGAAATCAATTTATGTTTGTAATAAAAAAAAAAATAAGATATTTGAACCATCAATCTAACATTTGTGCGGAAATCTGAAGAGTGGCTGGTAATTATTAATCCTAATGCGGGCAGGCGCAGGGGACTACGGGACTGGAGTCAGATAGCGGGCTGGTTAAACCATTTCAAATTCAATTACCATCCCGTGTTTACCGAATTTCCCATGCATGCGATCGACTTGAGCAAGGATCATATTGAAAAGGGGTACACCCGTATCATTGTCGTGGGCGGGGACGGTACCATGAATGAGGTGGTGAATGGTATATTTCAGCAGCAGCGTTTTAAAACCACCGAGATCTCCCTGGGCATGATCACCGTTGGCACCGGCAATGACTGGGGAAGGATGTTCGGGATCCCGAAAGATTATAAGGAAGCCATTCAGGTACTCTTGCAGAATAAAACATTCATCCAGGATGCTGGCATGGTTGAATATAAAAGGAATAATGCTTCCGAGAACAGGTATTTCGTCAATATTGCCGGACTCGGATTTGATGCGGAGGTGGTTCGAAAAACCAACCGGCTGAAGGAAAAAGGGAAAGGCGGCCCTTTGCTCTACCTGATAAATATATTCAGCAGCCTGGTCAACTATAAGTTTGTGAATGCCGTGATCAGTGTTGACGGAAGGGATATGGAGAATGAGATCCTCAGCATAAACGTGGGAATATGCAAATACAATGGTGGCGGGATGATTACAGTGCCCGGGGCTATACCGGATGATGGACTCTTTGACCTTACCGTGATCAACAGGATGAGCAAGCCTAATATCCTGTTGAGCCTGAGACGCCTCTATGACGGGACGATCAATAAACATCCAAAGGTGGATTCCTTTACAGGAAAATCGATCAGGGTTGAATCAGATGACAGGATCATGCTGGAGACAGACGGGGAATCTCTGGGTCATACACCCCTTGAGTTCAGTATTATTCCTAAAAGTGTGAAGATCATAACCGGCTTATTACAGAATTAAATACTTCCGCCTACAGAAATTTCAAAAAGACTGGGCCAGTATTTTCCCGTAACATACAACATTCTTTGATCCGGATCCCATGCAATGCCATTGAAAACATCGATACGGGAATGCCTGTCGGCTGCATCAAGAATACCTCTCATGTTCAGTTTCCCGGTTATTTTGCCTGTTTCGGGGTCAATGATTATTATTTCTTCCTCACCATAGATATTGGCAAAGATTTTTCCTTCGATATATTCCAGTTCATTCAGTCGGCTTACAGGTCCTTTGTTATCATATACTTCCAGTTGCCTGATTTCGGTGAAGAATTCCGGATCCATGTAATAGATCCTGTTAGAGCCATCGCTCATGATCAGATGGGTTCCATCATGTGTCAATCCCCAGCCCTCCTTGTTCTGGTAATAAACTTTCCGGATCCGCTTAAAGCTTTCCTTTCCATATACAAAACCTACCTGTGATTTATATGTCAGCTGGTATATCCTTTCGTTGAAAATGGTTATCCCCTCACCGAAAATCTCCCCTGCGAGCATGGTCAACCTGACGGGTTCACCGGTCTTGATTTCGACTTGCCTGAGAGAGGATTCATTATATTGTCCAGTCCCTTCGTAGAGATATCCATCCGCGAAGATCAATCCCTGTGTATATGCCTTTATATCATGCGGGTATACATTTTCTATCTGGTAGGGCAGGTTTTCAGGGACAATATCGGAGCGCAGAATTACCTGCAGGTTATGGTATTCCCTGATACTGTCTGCAAGCCATGTAACTGCCCTGATGGACAGGGTTCCCACCCTCAGGTTCCCGGTATTGAATTCATACCTGTAAGGTTCTTCAAGACAGGCATGGACTTTAGATCCGCCAAAAAAGAACTCCACTGAATCTATATATTGAACCGTATCAGCTACCTTATCAACCAGGGCAATAACCGGATCTCCGACAGTAAACATCTGATCATTCCCGGGCTGGGTAATTCTGGTTGTATTGGCTCGTGATATCTGCCCGGGGCGGATATGTGATCCCTTCCCATTGCTGTTCACAGGATTTCTGCCACAGCCCGAAAAAACGGACACCAGCACACTTAACAATATGACCGGGAAGAATTTTCCAGTGGCCGGCATTATAATTATCTTTTGAAGAATCCTTTTCGGGCTTTTTTTGATTTATCTGCTGAACTGACCGCTTTCATCTCCCTGTTTGACTGACCTTCCGAGGGATTGATGATCTGCCATACAGCACTCCAGCCTGGAAAACCTCCCACATTCCTGTCATCAATATAAATATCTGCATCAATCTTTCGGGATATTGATCCATCATAATGCTCCTCGGGATAATTTTTATTTACAGCAAAAAATTCAACCCCGTTTTCCATGCAAAATTCAACCGCTTCATCCAGTTCTTTACCTGCCCTGTAGGTCCACAGGATCAACTGGTGCTTCTGTTTGATGAGTTGCTTAATGGTTTCAAATGCAAATAATTGCTCTTTCCCGATCTGGGGGTATTTGTGCTCGACGATGGTTCCGTCGAAATCAACAGCTATTTTCACTTTGGTAAAATTTTTTAGTTATTGGTCTGGTAATACGTGAAATTATTGAAAATTACGGATTATACAAAATTATAAAAGTGATAGATATCTTTCTCCTGAATCATAGCAGAAACCCAGGATCCTGCAGCCCGCAGGCAATTCCGGGATTTTCCTGGCGATGGCTGCCAGCGTAGCTCCCGATGAAATACCAAGCAACAATCCCTCCGCAGTAGCAGCCTTACCTAAATATTCAAATGCCTCGTCTTTTTCCACGCTGATCGTACCATCCAGCAGGCTGGTATCCAAGATCTTTGGAATAAAACCTGCACCTATTCCCTGGATGCCGTGTGGCCCTGGATCTCCTCCGCTGATCACAGGTGACTCCGCTGGTTCTACGGCAAAAGTTTTCATGCCTGCAAATACCGACTTCAGGATTTCTGTGGTACCGGTAATATGTCCACCGGTACCTACCCCTGTGATCAGATAGTCTATTCCTTCAGGAAAATCCTTGATGATCTCCCTGGCAGTGGTTTTTCTGTGGATATCCACGTTGGCATCATTTTCAAACTGTGATGGCATCCATGACTCCGGGATCTCCTCCAGCAATTCATTTGCCCTGGCCAGGGCACCGTTCATTCCCTTTTCCCTGGGCGTTAGTTCAAAATCTGCACCATAGATTTCCATGATCTTCCTTCTTTCCACTGACATGGATTCAGGCATAACCAGGATCAACCGGTATTCCTTGACAGCAGCGACCATCGCAAGTCCAATACCAGTATTCCCGGAAGTTGGTTCAATGATCACCATGCCAGGTTTCAATATGCCCTTTCTCTCAGCATCTTCAACCATGCTCAAAGCGATCCTGTCCTTGATACTACCACCTGGGTTCTCGCGTTCGAGTTTTATCCAGACTTCATATTCAGAGGGAAACAGCCTGTTGATTCTCAGATGGGTTGTATTGCCTATCGTCTCCAGTATAGTATTTGCCTTCATATCCTTTAGTTTTTAATGTTATATCACCCAATTGATCTGCTCCGAGATTACTTTGCTGTCCCGTACTACAACATGGTGCTTCTGATAAACTATAGAATGAGGCTGTACACTTTCCGTGAGCCATACATTACCCCCTATTACAGAATCATGCCCTATACGTGTTTCTCCGCCCAGGATGGTACACCCGGCATATATGATGACATTGCCCTCAATGGTCGGATGCCGTTTCTTCTTGGCCAGGCTTTTCTGAACGAAGAGAGCTCCTAATGTTACACCCTGGTAGATCTTCACATTATCACCGATGACAGCGGTTTCACCAATAACGGTTCCGGTACCATGGTCGATAAAAAAGGAATTCCCGATGGTCGCCCCCGGATGGATATCCACCCCGGTTTTCCCATGCGCATATTCTGATATGAGCCTTGGCAGTACAGGTACCTTCATCAGCCTTAACTCATGTGAAAGCCGGTAAACTGCAATGCTGAAAAAGCCCGGGTAACTGAGAATGATTTCTTCTACCGATTCAGCAGCCGGATCAAACTTCATGAAGGCTTCTGCATCAAGCATTAATCTCTTGTGGATTTCCGGCAGTTTTTCCAGGAATGTCCTGGTGGTCACCCCCGGATCATGCTTTAATTTGTCTTTAATGGAGGTCATCAATCCCTCCAGCTTTATTTCCAGTTTCACCAATTGCAGCTTAAATTCCTTAATTGAATAGTTGATCTTGGTCCGAAAAGGAAAAAGAAAATCAATGATATCCTCAACGAAGGTATAGGTTTCCTTGGCTGCAGGCCACTCTTCAGAACTACTTTGGTTTATACTGTAAAGGTAATCAGGGAAATTATCAATGTTTACTTCCATGGCCAGTTGATTTATCAAGGCAATATAAAGAAATAAAATCAGTAAATAGTGTCCTGGGGCCGACAGATCAGTTACTTTTTCCGGCAGTGTTCAAATGGAAGTTGATCTTTAGCGAGAAAATATTGGAATAGAGAGCAATGGATTGATCCGAGATGTCAGTAAGGGCATCATCAACGGTAAAATTGCGCCAGTGTATTCCCAATCCCAGGCTGGGCTGAAAATCAAAGGATTTCTGGTTCTCAAAATCAGGGATCATCTGCATATTGCCGATGCCCAATCTCAGAAAAACGAGCTTATTATA
>JAZGGT010000363.1:0-2631 GCA_036480555.1 Bacteroidales bacterium
GATTTGATTTGCCGGATATCTGATGCATCTGGAGATATCATTTACCAGGTTGTTTTTGAAAAATATGCGATACCTGTTGATAATGCTATCCCTATTGGGTCTATAGACCTTGATTTACAGAGTATTACCACTGCCCAAAAACTGACTTTGGAAGTCTCAGCAGAAGGCACACTTATTTCAAACAACTGGGATTTCTGGGTATACCCTTTTGATATCGAACCAAACCGGGGCGAGGTGTATATCACCGAGAGCTTGGACGGTAAGGCAGAGGGCATACTGGAAGATGGGGGATCCGTTTTACTGCTCAGCTATGGAAAAATCAGGGAGGACAAGGGTGCCAGGGTTGAAATCGGTTTCTCCAGTATTTTCTGGAATACAGCCTGGACAAGGGGCCAGGCGCCGCATACCCTTGGAATACTTTGCAATCCGGATCATCCAGTGTTCAGTGAATTCCCTACAGAATACCACAGTAACTGGCAATGGTGGGATCCCGTATCCCACTCACAGGCGATGATCCTGGATAATTTCCCGGCATCATTGAAACCATTGATACAGCCCATTGATACCTGGTTTGAGAACCGGAGGCTTGCCCTGGCATTTGAGGCCACAACCGGAAAGGGAAAATTGTTGGTGTGCAGCATCGATCTGCATGCAAAACTAGATGAGAGGCCAGTTTCCCAACAACTCCTGCACAGTATACTGCAATATATGAATAGCGATGCATTTAATCCGGGGGTACAGCTGGAATCGGATCAGATTACGGATATTCTACTGCACGGAGACTTGTAACGTAAGATATTTTCTTTATGGATAAATTTCATTTAATTGATAAGGAGATTGATTTAGTAAATTCACCTGTCTTGTTCAATAAGTCCATAACGGCTGAAAATCTGAAAACAGATTGGGACATATATAATTGTTCATGGACTATAAAAGACGGCTGGCTGACTGGCAGAAATCCAAATGAATCAGCAGGTATGGCTCTGTTGAAGCAAAATTTTCCGGGAAATATTCTACTTGAATTTGAAGGACGCACTGTGTACCCTTCAACCCATGATATTGATTTTATGTGGAAGCATCAATGGCCATTGTTTTATTTTTATTGACGGCAAAGAAATTATCGAAGTAAATGACCCGGAACCAATCGATAATACGAAATATGGAAAAATTGCTTTCACAGCATGGAGAAGCCATGTACAGATCAGAAATATTGTGATTAGGAATATTGTCTGGAAATCCGTTGAAATGGGTTACAAACCTGAGTTCTGAAATGAAAGATATAAAAAGACATTTCAAGATCAGCAAGCTATTTTTAGTTATTCAGCTGGTCTTTTTCTGCGTTAATGGCTGTAAGAATAAATATACCTATTTCCCACCCTCCGATGCAGAGGGGGGTTGGAAGATCGCGACAACGAATGAAGAAATACAGCAAGTTGCCGGTATGGATAAGAGTAAACTGGACGATGCCTTTGAGTTTGTTAAAAGCACCACCAAAAACGGTGGTTTGCTTGTCGTTCGCCATGGCTACCTGGTGTATGAAAATTACTTTGGGAAGGGACAACGTGAAGCTACCCCGAATCTGGGATCTTGCGGCAAATCGTTTACAAGTATCGCAGTAGGCATATTGATGAAGGAACATACCGATCTGTTTCCTGATGGCCTGGACCAAAAAATCTTTACACCGTCTTATTTTCCTTCAGAGGCTTTTCCATTGCCTGATCCACGGATGGAGGATATAAAGCTTGGCCAGCTATTGAGTTTTACCGCCGGTATCAGGGGCAATAACCCGGTTTACATCGATGGGAAGCCATCGAAAATCGATCCGGTTGGACCGGATGGCTGGTATGGTATGACTGATAGTTATGCTTTGGGTCTTGAAGATGGAAAAATGAATGACATCCCTTTTAGCACAAAGACACTCTGGTGCGAACCAGGTGGCGGTTATTCATACGCGACAGCATCCATCCACGATGCTTCCATTATGGTACGTCATATTGCCCGGATGGAGTTGGAAGATTATATTGCAACCAATCTTGCCAAACCATTAGGATGGGGGCGTTGGGGATACGGATATAAATACGCATCACAGGTTAATCATACACCGGGTGGAGGTGGCATTGCCCTGCGAAGCACCGACATGCTGCGTTTTTGCTATATGCTTCTTCATGAAGGACGATGGAATGGGCAGCAAATTGTCCCTGAGGAATACATTCGTTCAGCTTCAAAAGTTTCACCCTATAACCCTCACTATCCATACAGCCTGCAGTTTAATGTGAATTCGCATGGGGATATAAGTGGGTTGCCCAGGGATGCTTACTGGAAAATCGGTTCGGGAGGGCATTGTTTTTACATTGTTCCATCGCTTGATTTGATCGTATGGAAATTGGGTGGCCGGGATGGTCAGTATAGCGAAAATGATACCGGGCTTCCGGAGTCAGAACCATTGCCTGATGCCAGCCAACCCCTTACTGACAGGCCTGAGTTTCATGGAAATGTGTATGCCAAAACATTAGAAATGGTAATCAGTTCCATAGTGGACCCAATGGATAATCGCTTAACGAGCCGGATTGCTTCATTTCAATAAAATGACCAGTTCATCCCCTTCGTCCAGTTTTAGCAATGTTTCGAAAC
>JAZGGT010000364.1:0-4937 GCA_036480555.1 Bacteroidales bacterium
AAACTTGTGCCCCGGGTTTTCAGATTGCTCTCCTGAAGCAGTTCTTGCTTATCCTTCAGTTCCACATCGGAGTTGGAACAGATAAAATTGATCAGGAAGCTGGAACTTTCGATATTCCTTACCGCAAATGAAGCTTCAGGGGGAATATTGGATGACAGTGTTATGATCCTGAGAGACAGGTCTTTCAGGGAACCCACAATAGCTTCGTATTCCCGGTCCTTGGACTCGGGTTTCACATCCGACAGGGCCGTGGTTTTGGCCACGAAATAGGGTTCTTCCGACACAAAGGAATCAACCTGGAAACGCTTTTTACCCTGTATAATGATGGATGTGGTTTCATCAGGCATCTCCAGGATCTTAATGATATGGGCGACCGTGCCGACGCGGAACAGGTCCTCGATCTTCGGATCATCAATATCAGGATCAATCTGGGCTATGGTGCCGATGATCTTATTCTTTTTGTAGTATTCCCGAATCAGGCGGATGGATTTTTCCCTGCCAACCGTAATGGGGATAATCACCCCAGGGAATAATACTGTATTTCTCAGGGGGAGTACGGGCAACAGTTCCGGCACATCACTCCGGTCCAGTACATCCTCATCCTCATCTGAAATAAGTGGTATAAAATCGTTTTCCTCATCGAGTGAACTGGTGATGAGTATATTTTGTCCTAATCCCTTATCTGATTTCGTTCCCATAATCAATCTGTCTCATACGTAACATCCGACACTTTGTCAGTAGTTAAACGTAAAAAAGTGCGAATGATGATATGGCAATTGCTATGCCAAAAAGAGTTTAAATCTCAGGGCCTGTATTTTTCAGTCATTTCAAAAATGGCCCTGAGGATATCCTTTTCCGTCTGATCAAAAAGCCTGTCACGTCTTTTCATGACTTCTGTGGCGACTTCGAATGCTTTGTGGAGCTGGTATGTGGTAAATCCTGCCGCACCGCCCCAGGAAAACGATGGAACAAAGTTAGGGGGGAAGCCGGCACCATAAATATTTGCGTTTACACCGACTACAGTACCTGTATTAAACATGGTGTTGATCCCGCATTTGGAATGGTCTCCCATAATCAGCCCGCAAAACTGAAGTCCCGTTGAGACAAGCTTTTCTTCATGATAATTCCATAGCTTGACCTCGGCGTAATTGTTTTTCAGGTTGGAATTATTAGTATCCGCGCCAAGGTTGCACCAATCACCCAGTACTGAATTGCCCAGGTATCCTTCATGGACTTTGTTAGAGTAACTAAATATCACCGAATTTTTGATCTCTCCGCCGGCCATGCTAAAAGGTCCGATTGTAGTTGGACCGTAAATTTTTGCTCCCATCTTGAGTGTTGCATATTCACCGATGGCAAAGGGGCCGCGCACCATTGAGCCTTCCATGATCTCAGCATGTTCACCAATATAGATCGGGCCGGTTTCTGCATTTAATATGGCAGCTTCAATACGGGCGTCGTTCTCAATAAAAACATTTTCAGGTTTCAAAACCATGTTGGTCCGGGAAGGCTCTGCACTGACCCGGTTCTTTGTGAGGAGTTGAAAGTCTGCTTCCAGTGCCTGTCCGTTCAAGGCAAATATATCCCAGGGATGTGTTATGACAAGGGGAGAAATGCTTAATGTGACCCTGTCACCCTGCTGGTACTTTCCCATTTCAAACCCGGCAGCTTCATCCCGGTCAAGTCGTACAGCAACAAATATGTCACCGGCATACAGGCTGGTCCCCGCCGGCAGATTTTTGATTTCATTCAACAGACTGTCCTCAGGTAAAACACTGCCGTTAATAAATACATTATCATCCTCAATATGCAGGATGAACTTTGTTTGCAGGTAGGATCTGGTGAGGATGCTCGCTTTGGACTGAAGGCGTTTGTCCCATTTTTCTTTCACGGTAAGGATGCCGGTCCTGATTTCGCAAACGGGTCTGGAAAAGGTTAATGGCAGGAGGTTTTCCCAGGTTTCCGGCGGATCGAAGAGAATATAGTTCATGTATATAAAAGTAATCATTTTGAGCAAAAAAAAACTCCGGTCCTCAAAAGATTACCGGAGTTTCTGGTATTTTCAACCGAATACAGATTCGGTGTTATTTATGCATCTTTTTATCCATGTGTTTCTTGAGGCGTGTGTTAAATTTATCAACACGTCCTGCGGTATCCACAAGCTTCATCTTGCCCGTGTAGAAAGGGTGGGAAGTATTTGAGATCTCCAGTTTTATCAGGGGGTACTCATTTCCGTCCTCCATCTTTATCGTCTCTCTGGTGGATGCTGTAGACTTGGTCGTAAAGGTATACCCATTGGACATATCCTTGAAGACCACCAGCCTGTAATTTTCGGGATGTAAATCTTTTTTCATCGCGCAAAAATACATAATGTTTTTAAAATACAAAAGGAATGAGCTGATTTTCTATAATTCTTTGTACTTCAGATAATTGTAGTTGAGCCGCTCCTTATTGGGTTCGAAGTTGATCTCTTCCTGGAACTCTCCGGTATGTGCTTCCTTGTATTTATCCATATAATCAGGCATGTACCTCTCAAAAGTGGCATCCCGGTCAAACAGGTACCTGCATGTATGATGGATCTTGGCCAGTTTCCCGCCTACTGCTTCATACAGGGATCTCATCTTGGGATTGAAATCACCTACCCAGGAAAGTTCAATCTCTGTCATCCAGTACTTTTTCTTGAAGGAATGCTCCAGGTGCTTGAATATACCGGACTCTAACCCGCTATTCTGGAATTTGGGTACCACGCCGGCAGCGATGCCCCTGACACGGGTTATCTCCTTATTTTTTTTGTAGTAAAGGAACCTCAACTTGTTGATCAGGTGCAACCTGCCATTGAAATGTTTCAGGACCTGGTTGATATCCGGATATATAAGGTAGAAACAGACGGGCTCATTATTGTGATAGACAAACCATATAAGGTCTTCTTCGAGAATTGCCTTTGCTTGCTTTATTGCACTTTCAAGGCCCTCCTTGCTCATTGGTACGAAATCATCCTTGAAACCTGCCCAGGCTTGGTTAAAGATGGTTATGATATCATCCACGTATTTATCAGCCTTATCCAGTTCACAATGTTTGAATGTATATTCATCCTTCCTGGCAACCCATTCTGCGATTTTCCAGAATCTTTCCGGGAAGGGTTTGGTAATATCGATATGGTAGCTGTATTGTTTGAAGTAGGTCTGAAACCCATAATTTTCGAACAGTTCCCTGTAATAGGGGAAATTATATGGCATGCCATACCCCGGGTGCGTGAATCCCTCGGTGAGGAGTCCCCAGTTATTATTATTACTCCCAAAGTTTATGGGGCCGTCCATGGCTTCCATGCCTTCCTCCCTTAGCCAGTCCCTCGCCACATCAAACAACATATTGGCGGCCCCCTGGTCATTGATGCATTCGAACATGCCTATCCCGCCCGTCTTTTGTTTGTTCCTTTTTGAGATATCCAGATTGTAGAAGGCAGCCACCCTGCCGATCAGTTTATTTTTTTTACTCTTAAGGATCCATCTCCTGGCATTTCCATTATCGAAAAGTTTGTTTCTGACCGGATCGAAGATTGTTTCTACATCCTTGTCCAGAGGGCAAACCCAGAAAGGATCCTTCCTGTAAAGGATCTTTGGGACTTTTAGAAAATCTCTCCGCGTTTTTTTATCTGAAACTTCGATCAACTGCATAATTGCTTAAGTCAAATATGTGGCTTTCTATAATGCAAACCATTCCTTGAAATTCTCAGATGGATTGTCTTGTTGGTCCTTATGGATGAACTCGTTTATGTGTTTTAAATATACATAATCTTGTTTCCATTCCGAAATATTTGCAATAACGGCTTCCAGTGACCGGATGAAATAGTGAATTTCCTCATTGCTTGTGGTGGGGTGGAGGGACCAGCGTACCCATCCGGGTTTTTGGGAAAGATCACCATGGTTGATCTTGTCTGTAATTTCCTTGGATCTTTCATAGCTGACCTCCAGCAGGAAATGGCCGTAGGTGCCCGCGCATACACAACCGCCACGGACCTGTATGCCGAAACGGTCCGAAAGGATCTTGACCAGCAGGTTGAAATGGATATTTTCGTGGTAGAATGAAATGACTCCCATCCTGTCACTGACATTATCTGCAAGGATATGGATACCGGTAATTTCCCTGAGCTTGGAAAGGGACAGCGCTACCAGTTCCTTTTCCCTCTGACGCATTTTTTCCACCCCCATTTTTTCTTTCAATTCAAAGGCCAGGGCAGCCCGGATGGCTTGCAGGAAACCGGGCGTACCACCGTCTTCCCTCACCTCGATATCATCCACATACTTATAACTTCCCCATGGATTTGTCCAGTCGACAGTTCCCCCGCCGGGATTATCCGGAACTTCACTCTTGTACATGCTCTTATCAAAAACTAGCACACCCGAAGAACCCGGTCCCCCGAGAAATTTATGCGGCGAAAGATATATGGCATCCAGTTTTTTCATGGGGTCTGCAGGATGCATATCAACATCCACGTATGGCGCCGAGGCAGCAAAATCCATGAAACAGAGTCCACCATATTCATGCATGATCTTTGCCATCTCATAATACGGTGTTTCGATCCCGGTAACATTGGAGCAGGCCGTAAAAGCCCCGATCTTGAATTCCCGGTCCTGGTACTTCTCCAGCTGACGCCTGAGTTCATCCAGGTCAATAAGCAGCTCTTTGTCCGGTTCAAGGACCACCACCTCCGCATTGGTCTCATACCAGGAGGTCTGGTTGGAATGATGCTCCATATGGGTTATGAATACAACGGGTTTTCCCGAATCCTGCAGGCAATCCTTGCTGTTCAGCTTCCCACATCCTTTGAGTCCCAATATACGCTGCAACTTATTAATGACCGCCGTCATTCCGAATCCTGCCGTAATGATGATATCATTGGGCCCTGCATTTACATGCTGCTTGATCAGTTCATGTGC
>JAZGGT010000365.1:0-2237 GCA_036480555.1 Bacteroidales bacterium
TGGGCTTACTGGGATGGCGTAAGGAAATATGAAAAGGCGAACCGTGATTATCTGCAGGGACAGATCGGGAATCCCGAGGGAGAAGATAAGCCGAATAAGAAAAAATACGATCCGCGGGTCTGGCTGCGTGAAGGGGAGAAATCCCTGGTGGAAAGACTGAAACTGGCATTCGAAGACCTGAATTGTATAGACAGGAATTAATCCCGAATATGCATATGATATACCGCGAAGATCATCATTAAGGATAGTGATCTTTGCGGTTCATTTTTTATAATCCTCTGTTATGGCAATTAATCCTTCTTCAGGACGTGAGAGTTTTTCCGGCAAATTTGGTGTGATCGCGGCAGTAGCAGGTTCTGCGATCGGACTTGGTAACATCTGGCGTTTCCCTTATGTCACGGGTGAAAACGGTGGCGCAGCATTTCTATTGATCTACGTGGCCTTAGTAGCCCTGCTTGGCATCCCTGTTATGATGTCAGAGTTTGTGATCGGCAGGAATGCGCAAAGGAATGCCGTTGGCTCCTTCAGGAAGCTGGCTCCTCGTAAACCATGGTTACTTGTCGGCATGCTGGGGGTGGCCGCGGCCTTTATTATCCTGGCTTTTTATGCGGTGGTTGCGGGCTGGACCCTGAGCTACCTTATTGATTCAGCCAGGTACTTTGTGCAGCCGGGAAAATATGGATTCAGCGATATGTCTACTGAGCAATTAAGGAGTTTTTTCCAGGATGGTTATGATTCATTCCTGAGGGGGACCTGGAAACCCATCCTTACTTTTCTGGCCATGATGGGGCTTACGGTCGCTATCGTCCTTTCCGGTGTACGGGATGGAATTGAAAAATATTCCAAGATCCTCATGCCCATACTGCTGGCCATCCTTCTTGTGTTGGTGATCAAGGGCGTTACCATGGAAGGTGCCCGGGAGGGTATACAGTTCCTTTTTAAGCCTGATTTTTCCCTGATCAATGGCAATACTATACTGGTAGCACTTGGACAGGCTTTCTTTTCCCTGTCTGTAGGCATGGGGACATTGATCACATATGGGTCCTATATCCAGAAAAAGGATAGCCTGGCCAATACGGCTGTCAGCGTTGCTTTTGCCGATACGTTTATTTCCATTATAGCGGGACTGGCCATATTTCCTGCTGTCTTTACATTCGGGATCAATCCGGATTCAGGCCAGGGACTTGTCTATATAACCTTGCCCATTATCTTCCAGAAAATGGCCTTCGGATCTTTCTGGGCCCTGCTGTTCTTTATGCTTCTTTGTCTGGCAGCACTCACCTCCACCATTTCCATGCTCGAGGTGGTAGTGGCCTATTTTTCAGAAGAACTGGGCTGGAGCAGGAAGAAGGCTACCTGGATAGCCGCTTCCTCTATCGGAATACTGGGACTGGTGATAACCATGTCATGGGGACCCCTGGCCCATGTAACTTTAGGAGATCTTAATATATTCGGGATCTTCAATGCTTCTCCTGCATATTTCCTTCCCCTCGGCGGATTTTTTATCGTGATCTTTATGGGCTGGTTCTATGGGCGCGATAAAAGCAAAGCAGAATTGTCGAGTGAGGGAAAATTCCCGATACCTTATTATCCATTCTTTATTTTCCTTGTCAGGTATCTTGCACCCATCGCTATTGCACTGGTATTCCTGAATGTGATCGGAGTGATCAAATTCTGATGTAAGGTATGATCCGCAGGATGCTCAGGGCTTATTTGTCGCTGACCCGCGGAGAGCGGAACGGGTTTTTTATACTGGCCATTTTGATCATGGTCCTGCTTGCCGGGCGTATTCTCGTCCCTTTCATCACAGAAAGGCCCATACCTGATTTTAATGAAGCCGAAACAGCATTCCTGGCATTCAGGTCTGCACTGCTGGAATCTGAAACCAGGGACGGGCCGGAACAGGAATTTTCCGGATGGGAGTCCGGCAGTGTACTTCCCCGGTCCCGGTCCGCCATTGATTATTTCGATTTCGACCCTAATCACATCGCTTACGAGGAGCTGTTGAAACTTGGCCTTTCGGACAGGGTTGCCAGGACATTGATAAGGTACCGGAACAGCGGGGGTAAATTTCACAGTAAGCCGGACCTGATGAAGGTCTACGGTCTCGGAATGGCAGATTTTCAAAGGCTCGAACCATATATAGACATCCTGCCTGTTCCGGTTCCGGCTGCGAAAAAGTGGGATGCCATGGCCTTTGAGCTGAACGGTACAGACACTCTCCAGCTTCAGGGGAT
>JAZGGT010000366.1:0-2630 GCA_036480555.1 Bacteroidales bacterium
AGCCAGGATGCTTACAGCAAGGGACAGATCAGTATTGTTGACCTGATCGATGTTCAAAAGGCCTCTGCACAGAGTGATCTGCTAAAAGCAAACTCTGTATATGATTACCTGATAGATTATCTCGAAGTATCCAGGGCGACGGGTATATTCCTTTTCCTGCTGACAGGAGAAGAGAGAACGGATCTCACGACAAGATTTTTTCAATATATGGTAGTCCAAGCACCCGATGAGATGATGAAGTAATTCTATAAAAACATTAAATCATGAAAACAAAAAATTTCGTTTTGACCATTTTTTTGATGATGCTGGCATTGTCCCTGAACTTTTGTTCGGGCAGGCAGGATTCATCATCAGAAATCATCCGACCTGTCAGGTTCGAAAAGGTTATTATGTATGGTGGAAACCAGACCAGGACATTCTCAGGTGTTTCGAAGTCCGGGCTGGAAACCAATTTAAGTTTTAAAGTGGGCGGTACACTGAGGCGGCTAAATGTCGAAGTTGGAGACCAGGTGCGCGCCGGAGAGTTAATAGCAGTTTTGGATGCAACCGATTACAACCTTCAGTTGGACCAGACAAAGTCTGCCCGTACCCAGGCTGAAATAGGAATGCAAAATGCAAGATCAATCTATGACAGGATTTCAAAGTTATACGAAACCGGTAGTGTTTCGGTAAATGATTATGAACAAGCCAAAACGGCATTCGAATCAGCCAAAGCAGGTGAAAATTCGGCACGAAAACAGGTGCAGCTCGCCGAACAAAGTGTGAATTATACACGTCTGAGAGCCCCGATTGCTGGTCGTGTTGCCAATGTAAATGCTGAAATCAACGAAAATATCACAGCGGGATTTTCAGTCATTGCGCTGACCTCGGGATCTGACATTGAGGTTACGGTCGGCATGCCTGAATCTTTTATTGCCATGATCAATGACGGTGATACCGTATCTGTTATGTTCTCCTCCATGGCAAATGAAAAATTTTCTGGAATTATTTCTGAAGTGTCTTATATAGTTGGGGCAACTTCAACAACCTATCCCGTAACTATAAAACTTGAAAATCCATCTGAAAATATAAGACCGGGGATGACTGTAAATGTCGAATTCCGACTCACTTCGGAAGATGAAACAGAAACAATCCTTGTACCCTCCGTTGCAGTGGGAGAAGAAAATGACCAGAATTACGTGTATGTGTTGAAGGTATTGCATGGAGATACAGCTACTGTTCATAAAAGAATCGTAACTGTCGGTGAGTTTACAGGAAGTGGTTTTGAAATTGCTGAAGGTCTTGAAGACGGTGAAATGGTCGTGACTGCTGGAATCAGTAAACTGAGCGAAGGACTGACGGTAAAAATCCTGAAATGATCTTTATCACGGTAAAGTAATTAAAAATGACAAAACAGCCTGTTATTGAATTTGAAAATGATATACGATAAAGGGGCTCCTGTTTCTGAACAATCCGGAATGTTACGATGAAACGGCATATATTAATTTTCTGACGGAAATATCAGGCAAGGACATTGATTCCCTGAAATTCCGGAAAATTTCTGATTTCGAGCATGAGGTGGACCGTGTGCGGGAAATCCTTGTGACCCAGCAGTATATTTTAAGAATGGTACACTTTAGAAAACTGACCTTTACCGGCAGTCTTGGTAACGTTTCCACACCTTTCCTGGGTGCAAGCTTGTCCAATGATTTCAGATTTGCCTCTGAAGGATATTTCTTTACTTTTCCACATATTAAGTTCGGTTTACATCCAACTGGTGCCCTGTCTTTCTGGCTTCCTCATTATGTGAACAAAGGCAAATCTGATGAGATATTATTTTCCGGTAAGGATCTGAGTGTTAAAGAAGCACACGCATTAGGATTAATCCACACCATATTCCCTGAGAAGGATTTTCATAACCGGTGTATAAGGGAAGCAAAATCCATTTCTGATATCAGCCGGTCAGCGGTCAGGTTAACGAAGGAATTAAGAGCTGATTACGGAAAAGAGCTGAAAAAATACTTTGCAACTGAAAAAAGATTTGTAGGCATCCTCTGAATATGATTCAAAGATCATCAAATATTTAAAAGACAAAATCATGAGATTAACCAGTTTGGCCATAAATAACAATCGGGTTACTTTTTCATTAATAATCGTTATCCTGCTTATGGGGATCCTGATCTTTACACAAATGCCGAGAGATGATATGCCACCTTTCCTTATCCGGTATGTCAGCATTGTAAGCATCTTCCCGGGTGCCAGTCCCGAGAGGGTTGAAATGCTTGTAACAGACAAAATTGAAAAGGTCGTTCAGGAAATCCCCGAGGTAGATAATATTGAAAGTGAATCCAGGACAGGCGTTTCCATTGTCATCGTTGCGCTCAAAGAAAACGTAACGAACCTGAGGCCCATATTTGATAATCTCAGGAGAAAAGTGGAAGGCATACAATATCAGTTACCAACAGGAGTAGTGCCGGATATCAATGATGAATTGGGAGACGTATTTGGCATTATTGTCGGACTGACAGGGGAAGGTTTTTCATATTCCGAGCTAAAGGATGTTGCAGATGAGATCAGGGATGGCCTGATCAAAATTCCCGATGCCGCCAAAGTAGAGATTGCAGGGGCACAGGAGGAAAGAATTTTTATTG
>JAZGGT010000367.1:0-2315 GCA_036480555.1 Bacteroidales bacterium
GCCATTGAGTTCGAGAGGATAGGGGATCAGATCCCGCAAGAGGTATTGATGGATGAAACCGAACCCGGACTGGTCTACTTTGAAGCCGATTTATTCTGGATCACAAAAGGGGGATATGATCCCCTAAAACTGATCAAAAAATATCCGGGCCGGATAAGCCTTTTCCATGTAAAGGAAGTCGGAGAGGATGGGGAAGAAACCACAGCCGGGCAGGGAACAATCAATTTTAAATCCTGCTTTAAGGCTGCCAGGAAGACCGGGCTTGAAGTTTATTTCGTCGAGGATGAGAGAACAGATGATCCGATTAAAAACCTAAAAGCCGATTTTGACTATATAGCCAACCAGAAGTTTACACGTGCGTAAAACATTCCTGGAGTATATGAATCAGTTCTAATGGACTGGTATTCAGCACATGCTGATCACATCGCCATCCAGTGTAGTGTATCCTTTCATCAGGTTTGCAGTAAGACAGGAGTGAACAGGGTGGAAGACCATCAGGTCACCAATCTTTGTTCGTTCAAAAACCTTTTCTGCCATGGTAACGACCCCATGCTCCTGTGAAATGGATGTTATATATGACCCAGCCTGCAAGGGGGGCCATCCCGAAGGAGTAAAGTTCACCAGTTTACCAAATATTTGCCGGCCATTTATTTTCAGCGCTTCCTTAGAAAAATGTACTGCTCCGCCATGGATAAGAACCTCGTTTGTTTCAGGGTAATTGCCCGTAACAGGGCAAACCATGGCAACAGCTATGTCTGATTCTTCACATGAGCCTAGAGAAGCCTGGGTCAGGTCATAGAATACAAAATTGCCTGGAGTGATCTCATCAATGCCTTTAAAGTCAGTCTGTATGCTGCAATTAGGCGTATCTCCGTAAAGTACCAGGGGACTGTAACCTTTAAAATGCTTCTTTAATGCTGACAGGTCTAAAGTGGCCTTTTGGTGGATTTCATCCTGTTCAGACCTGTTCTTCGCTTTATAGGACTGTCCTGCATGACAATAAAATCCTGAAAAGTCCAGTTTTGAGTTTTTGCTTACTGAAACCAGGAGATCCTCAATCTGCTGAAATTGATCCGACCTGATCCCTGTCCTGCCATATCCCGGGTCAATATCAATATATAAGCCTAGCTGATTTTCCACTTTTTGAAGAAAATCAATCACCTCGATATTATCTACCAGCACACTAATCCTGGCTATTGAGGCCAGTTCATTCAGCCTAATTATTTCCAGTGGATTGAATGGGAATGCTACCAGAATATCCTGCCAGCCAGCATGAACAAAATATTCCGCCATGTCAAAGGAAGATACAGTGATACTTGATACTCCGAAATCCCTGAACCAGTTGGCGATTTCGTGGGACTGATGGGTTTTGCAATGGGGACGAAAAGTGATACCGGACGATTGGGCCTTTGCTGCCATCCTTTCAATATTTCGAAGGCATATTGATTTATCTAACAGCAAGGTAGGTTTTGTGATCTTCAGCATAACATTAAGTTTTGTCTATAGTCTACCGGACCTTGAAAACAACCCGCCGGTAATCCCAGAGAGAGGCGATCTTGTTCAGGTCCTTGACCTCCAGGATAATGTGGATCTCCTTACCTGAAGCATTATCAGGGATATTGATGGAGGTTTTCTTGCCGGAGGCATTGGAGATTCCTGGTTCGCCCATGAAGGAACCGGCTTCCTGATAATACCACCAGGAAATGTTCAGTTCATCGCCATCAGGGTCTTTGCTGGTAGAAGCATCCAGGTTCATTTCATCGCCCGGAGATACATCCATGAATAGAATATCATTACTATTGTCCCCGTTCAAGACCGCCACAGGATGGTGGTTGGCGTTTTCATAGGATTGTTCACACCAGTCCATCCGGCAGGTAAAATCATTAAAAAAGGCCTGCCTCCATCGCCATACCGGTACATAAATGCCTTCATATTGCTTTTCATCATCAGGGTTTATCCATGTATCCGGCGCCTCTACATACATATTAAATGGTGCCACATCTTTCTCATCGGTTTTCACGCTGGCATGCCTCGACCAGTAGTTCTCTTTTTTCTCCCTGCTGAAGCGTCCGCTCCAGCCTCCCCACCAGGGATTGTCAATATCATACAGGCCTTTGTTGACAAGTCCCAGCCATGGAACGGTACCACCCCCCTCCAGAAAGGCAATTCTCCCCCCATCAAATAGACGCAGGGGCCAGTACATCCCGAAGGGGCCATGATCCGCAATAATGTGCTCGAGTGCCCACTGGTGCTGACCTAATGGAGAGTAGTCATAAGGCTGCCAGGTATACAGTCCTAGGTCCATACTCCAGTCT
>JAZGGT010000368.1:0-7960 GCA_036480555.1 Bacteroidales bacterium
GTAGCTTGATCCCGCCGGGAGTATCTGTAATACCCTTTCCGCCATCGTTACCGCCATCAATCCCCGAATTGGGGCCGCCCCATACCTGGTTGATCCCGACATTTGTATGGGCTTTGATCCCGTTGAAGTATAATGAGACCATGGCTTTTTCAGAACGCTCACCATTCTCAAACCTGGCTGCCCGAAAGACGATATCATATGCATTCCACTGTCCAACTCCATTGTAGAGGTGATAAGGGGATTCCGTTTCATTGATCACAGCGGCCAGGCCGTGCTTTGTAGAATCACCGTCAAGGACCTGGATCTCATACCGGTTCTGCAGGTAGACCCCGGAATTCCCACCTTCATGTTCAATGAGGAATTCCACATGCAGCCTGAAATCCCTGTACTCGTTTTTAGTAACTATATCTGCCGATCCGTATTTACCCCCGGCAGCGGCAGGATCGTTGCTATTCATCGCACTGCCCACGTCCACCGGGTCATCAACGATT
The DNA here is from genome assembly GCA_036480555.1 of Bacteroidales bacterium. Lineage (GTDB taxonomy): Bacteria > Bacteroidota > Bacteroidia > Bacteroidales > SM23-62 > SM23-62. The sequence continues at coordinate 492 of JAZGGT010000368.1, forward strand.
TTCCATTTGATTGGCATTTCAGCCGCAAAACGGGGGCCTTCCCAGTAGGTCCAGTTTCCGTCAAGCGACTCCCTGCTGCCGTCGAAGAGTACTTCAGCTCCGGCAGGGGCTTTTACCCCCACACCTACCTGGTCCTGGCTGCAGGAGGTAGAGAACAATCCAATCGATAAAAAAAGCAACAGGAATAAGAAGTTAGCTTTCATGATGCAAGGTTTAAGTTTTAGCGCTCAATTTACGAAAGATTTCTATGGTATGGTATACAAAAAAAGCCCGGGTACGATCACCCAGGCTCTCTTTGAGTACAAGTATAGTTAAGTATGGCTATTCTTTGATAAACTTGAATATTTTAGCATTGCCTTCGGCTGATATCTTCAGGAAATAAACTCCTTGTGCCAGATCTGAAATGCTCAAAAGGGCGATTGAATTGACAGCCTCGACATTCATCAACTCTTTTCCCGAAATGGAATAGACAGAAAGCCGTGAATTTGTTGATAGTCCATCAATATGGAGTACATCGTTCGCTGGGATTGTATAGATATTGTAATTATTACTGAACACATTATTCACGGACAAAGCTGGAGCCTGGGCCACAATATTCATTAATAATTATTTCTAAATAATCAAATTTATTCCAGGATAAAAGTGATTCCTCTGAATCAGGCTGGATGAATCATCTCCCCTGCCTATCTGTCTAATTCGCATTTAAAATATTTGTATTTCTAAATTGCTTCTTTTCTAGCATTTTATTATACAGAAAATTATACATAGTATTCGACTGACTACATTTCTGAAGGATAAAAGTTATGGGGCATTTTATTTACAAATCAGCAATAGAACTGGCTGACATGATCAGCAGCGGACAGGCAACATCAACGGAAATTGTAAAAGACCACCTTGCGCAGATTAATAAACACAATCCGGGATTGGATGCGGTTGTCATCCTGCTTGAAGAGGAAGCGCTGAAGGAAGCAGCACAATGCGATGAAGAAGCCAGGCAGGGACAGTACAGGGGACCGCTTCACGGGGTGCCCATGACCATAAAGGAGCAGTACTGGATGAAAGGGACGAAAACCACCGTAAATTTTAAAATGTACAAGGACTGGACAGCCCCGGAAGATGCGGTAATTGTCGACAGGTTACGAAAGGCAGGTGCCGTGATCATGGGGAAAACAAATGTCCCTAAAAACCTTACCGACTACCAGGTTAGCGGGGATATTTATCCTGAATGTAAAAATCCGTACAATCCCGAGTATTCACCCGGGGGAAGCAGTGGCGGATCCTCCGCTGCCCTGGCAACCGGCATGACCCCCATTGAGCTTGGTGGAGACTTCGGGGGCTCTATCCGTAATCCATCCAACTGGTGCGGTTTGTATGGGATGAAGCCAACGGAAAGTACAGTACCCGGGCATGGCAATATTTGTATCCCGGAAGGTGCCAGGGGATTCGTTTTTCACATGGCAACAGCGGGCCCTATGGCAAGGTCCCCGAAAGATATGGAACTCGTCTGGGAGATCATCCGGGGGCCATATAATGGCGACAGGACCGTACCCAGGATTGAATGGAAAAATACCATTGGGAAGTCACTTGGTGATTATAAGGTAGCCTGGGTAGACGGATGGCCCGGTTACGAAACAAGCGACGAGACCAGGTCTCTGATCAGGAATTTTGCCGAACAGCTCCAGCAGTATGATTGCAATACTGAAAATGCAGGTCCTGGTAACAATCTGCATGAGCGCTCGCTTGCACTCTGGGTCCGATTATTCGCGCAGCTGATTCCCCAGGATGTTCCCAGGGTTTTCAGGCCGTTTATGAAAATGCAGATGAGAAAAGGTTTGTTAAATGGTTACAATAAGTATAAAAAAGAGATGAATAAAGGATTTAAAGACAGTTTCATCTATTACTCGGAGAGTATGGGCATCAGGGCAGGTATCGTGGGTGAATGGGAACAATTTTTCGATAGATTCGACCTGCTGGTCTGTCCAATGAGCTATGGTCCTGCCTATAAGCGAGGTAAAACTGGCGCTCCAATCCACTATGATGGTAAAAAGTTCGTTTATCTCGATTATGCCTGGCCCTATCTGACCTGTTTTAACGCCAGCGGGCACCCGGGAATAAATATCCCGCTTGGTATTGGCAAAGACGGATTGCCCATGGGTGTACAGGTTGTCGGTCCCTACTGGAGCGAACCGGACCTGATCCAATTTGCGAAACTGGTCTCTGAATTTACACCAGGTTTTGTAAAGCCGGAAGGGTACTGATCTTTCCCTACAACCAGAGATCATTCAAAAAGTGCATCCACAGCAAGTACAAGGAACATAAAATTGGTAGCTCCCCCTCCCATCACGTATTCTGTCTGTTGCCAGAAAAACGGCCATATTTTCATTTCCGGCAGATCGGGCCTTATGAGTGCCGTGCCCGAGGCGACACCGCCCGGGATGAATGACCAATCGGCACGGTTCACGCCGTAAGCGGTTGTTACTGAATTTGCTCCTACGCCGGAAGCAAAGGAAGCGTTGTTTATCCCCGGATGCACACCCAGAATAAAATGTAATGCATTTTCGAAGTGATAACTTGGTGCGAGCTCAGGCCAGCCTTTGTGGAAAAAATACTGTTCCACCCCGAAGCGCTGGATATTCCAACCTGCTCCCCATATCCTGGGCTTGTAGGGTACGCCATAGGGAGAGTCCGCAGCCTGTTGCTGTTTCAGATCCTGCAGGTAAGCTGCCACGGCATCGGCAATGTCTTTCTGGAAGGACGGATCTTCTACCATGTGGATCACACGGCCAAGGGCCCATCCGCAATCATCGATGTTTTCTATGATCTCCTTCTTCATGGACAGTAGCCGATTGACCAGGTCAGGATCACCGGTGGTGAGTATCAGCTCTGAGAGCGCCTGTACCCTGGGGGCAACACCGACCCGGCCACCCGATGCACTTTCCCACAATGCCATTGCTGTGGCAAGGGCCTCATCCGATAATTCGGGATTATAATCCCTGAGCACCCTCGCAGCGTTGGCCAGTGCTGCTGCAACACCCAGTTGCCTTCGCGGATTTTCCTGGGTGAACACCCACCTGTCGTCGTTCACTCCGGACCTGCGGGCTTCCAGTTCCCCTTCTTTCAAAACGGGATCATACTGCAGGTTGTCGGTCATGGAGGCTGCATCTCCCAGCATCACATACTGGCGGAGCGTGGGACAAATAATTCCGCGGTAATGCATTCCAAGGGACCTGTAGCCGCCAAGGATCGCAGCGAGTCCATGTTCAATCTGCTGAAGTGCATCCGGCTTGCCGTCAGGCTGGTGGATCTCTACAACTTTGTTTTCCTGGTCTACAAAGGTGGCATCATAATCCAGTCCGAATTCCTCGATCATCATGGACAGCAGCCGAACAGTCCCAGCCTGTGATTCAACACGAAGATCATAATCACCTGCATCATGCCACCCACCTGAATTCAAACCCGGCACCGGTTTGCCGGGATGATAATCGCATAATGTGGAAGGCCCCTGTATATATCCGTCGAAGTGGTTATGGTTGGTAGGGGCCATCAGCGCATCATCCAGGTGACAGACTCCATGCCATACCCTGTACTTCTCATTCACCCGCATATGGCACATCTGTACCGGGAGGTAATACTCCAGCGTAGGCTGCCAGGTGTTTCGCCTGAAAACATCCTCCGCAATCCTGAAAGGATGCGAATGTGTTTCCCCATAGGATAGTTCGTATATGCCTGGGATATCTACCTCCGAAAAGTCTAGCGTAGCATACCTGTAACGGAGGAAATTTCCCCAGGGATGTGATTCTCCTGTCTCAACCGGCACCTTGCCTGAACTTCCCACCCTGAACAACCTGAACTCCTGTAAAACGGAATCCTGCCGGTCAAGCTCAACCACAGCCAGTTTCCTCTGTCGTGGATGATAGCCAAGCTGCGATACCTGGATTACCGGTGTATATTTCCATCCGGGTTCTACATGTGGTGTAACAATCCACTCGATGGCTCCTTTTGTAACATTTGCCGGAACCATACTTCGTACAATGAACCATCCATTGTTATGATTTGACCTGCCGTCACGCAGCTCCAGGGGCTGCCCGGTTGAGGTAATGTGAATGCGCTGAGCCGGCTCTTCCGGGGCTATCACCAATTCGTATCCCATATCCAACGCTTCAGTCAGGAATTCATCATTGTGAACCGTCATAGGACCCGTGGGTTGTGTAGGGAATATCCCCGAACGGTCATCCATGAGGTAAGTCTTACCGAACAGATCCCCCGGGAACAATTCGAGGTTAAATCCCACCCTGCCCAGCCATTCCTCCGAAAGGGGTTCGTCAAGGTCCACCCTCACCCTGAAGGAACTGCCACCTGCAGCTGTTACATGAATGCGGTAGGTAAAATGCAGATCGGGGTATATGATCGGATTAAAGCCGCTTCTGTTTTTAGACGAATCAGGATACCAAAGCATCTTGCTGATCCTGTTCCCGGGTTCATCGATCTCGATGGCTGCGCCGGCCGGAACGGGTGACCATTGTCCGGGTGAAGCTTCCAGCCGGAGATCCCCATTGGCAGCAACCCTGTTGCCATGCTGGATGATGGTCACACCTGATTGGTGCCCTTCCGGATAAAAATCACTGAAAACAGTGACATCCAGGCCATCCATACTGAAATACCCCCTTTCATTCAGGGTCAGGGATTCCTGTCCGTAGGTTACAGGGAATAAGAAAAGGATCCCCGCCATCAGCAAGGTCCGGGTACTATCATAAGTAGATTTCATAATTGAAGTTTCAAAATTGACACAGCACGATACAGCTGTATCAGCCAGATGAATTAATGATCCAAATGTATGCAAATTACTTTTTATCGACCACCTAAGAATGAGAATAATAAGTGAATGAATACCAAATGCGGGGATTAGTTAGTGATGGCATATGAATTTTTTATAAATTGTGAGTGGTTTCCCGAATAGCTAATTTTTAACACTAAATCTAAAGGAGAAAAAATGAATAAAAAATCTGACAACGGAAAAAATCAGCAAACGCGCAGAAGGTTTATTAAAACATCTGTAGTTGGTGGCACAGCAGCCATGCTGCTCTCAAATGGGATGTTATATGGAAAAAGTCCGGATAAAATCAAAGTCGGGTTGATAGGATGCGGTGGGCGCGGCACCAGGGCAGGCATTATCGATTGTGCTGAATCCTCACCAGGAGTTGAACTGGTTGCCATAGGTGATGTTTTTGAGGACCATGTGAAATCCGCTCCGGAGACAATTAAAACAAATCTGCAAAAACGCGGCCTGCCCGTCAAAGACATTTACAAGGTTACCCCGGAGACGACTTTTGCCGGTTTTGATGCATATAAAAATGTCATTGCATGCGATGTGGACATGGTCATCCTAACAACGCCACCTTTTTTCCGTCCGGAACACCTTCGTGCTGCAGTGGAGGCCGGGAAACATGTTTTTGTGGAAAAACCGGTTGCCGTAGATCCGGTCGGTGTACGGTCGGTCATCGAAAGTTCCGACCTGGCTTTGGAAAAGGGACTGGCCATTGTTGCCGGCACGCAGCTGCGCAGGATATTATCCAATCGTGAAACCATCAAAAGAGTTCACAACGGCGATATTGGTGATCTTACCGGCGGACAGGTTGTGCGTTCCGGTGGTGCGATGCGGGACTGGAGAAGTGAAGAAGAAACCAGAAAACCGGAATGGTCGGATATGGAATATCACATTCGCCGCTGGTTATTCTGGACCTGGCAATCGGGTGATTTTATAACAGAAATGCATGTTCATAACCTTGATATAATGAACTGGATCCTGGGGTCCCATCCGGTGCAATGTATGGGAGTTGGTGGCCGTCAGGTGAGAACCGAAGCGAAATACGGAGATTGTTACGATCATTTTGCAGTGGAATATGAATATCCCAACGATGTGCGAATAGAATATATCGGAACCCAGATTGACGGGTTTACCTATCGCTCCGATCAACGTGTGACAGGTACACAGGGATCGGTTTACCTCTATGGTGGGAACGGGATCATTAAAGGAGCAAATCCATGGAAATTCGAAGGAGAAAAACCGAATCCCTCCGTGCTCCAATATGCCGAAATGATCGATAGCATTCGTAAGGGAAAACCCCTTAATGAAGGACGGCAGGTTGCCGAAAGCACCATGACCGCGATCCTGGGAAGAATGAGTGCCTATACGGGACGAGCCTTGAAATGGGACTGGGCCATGAATGCGTCGAAACTCGATCTGACCCCCGGAGAAATGAAATTTGGGGATCTGCCGGATATGCCTGTTCCAATGCCTGGTGTTACAGAATTGATATAAAAATAATTCAATGAAACATTTGCAATTTCTATTTCTGATCATTTTTTGTGTTTTTCTAACGGGTGCCGGGACAACGACACATAAGAAGGAAGGATTTGTGCCCTTGTTTAACGGTGTGGATCTGGAAAACTGGGTAAACGTGAACTGTGCCCCGGAGACATGGACGGTACGGGACCAGATGATTGTATGTACCGGAATCCCAAAAGGGGTTATGCGTACGGTGAAACAATATGAAAATTATATCCTGGAACTGGAATGGCGTCACATGGTAAAAGGAGGCAATGCGGGATTGTTCGTTCACTCAGACGACCTGACACCGCCGGGGAAACCTTTTACCCGTTCCATCGAAATCCAGATCATGGACGGCAACCACGGAGATGTATTTGCCATACAGGGAGCGACACTGACTCCGACAAACTCAGATCTTGAAAAAGGCTGGATGCGTTCGTATCCCATGCATGAAATGACAAATCCGGCCGGAGAGTGGAATCACTACAGGGTTGAAAGCCTGGATGGAATGCTCACGCTTGCAGTGAACGGCCAGGTCATCACAAGGGCATACCACACGAATCCGAGAAAGGGTTATATCTGCCTGGAATCGGAGGGTAGTGAGATTTATTTCCGCAACATCCGGATAAAGGAACTGCCGGGGACAAATCCGCCCCAGGAAGTAACAGCCATTCCGGACCAGGGATTCCACTCACTCTATAATGGCCTGGATACGCGTGGCTGGAAACAGGTCGAAGGCAATAAGGGACACTGGCAATCCATGGACTGGATATTGGATTATGATGGAAAAAGCACCGCTGAGGGTGAAGATAAACACTTATGGACGGAGAAAGAATACGGTAATTTTATTCTCATTGTGGACTGGCGACAGCCTGACAAGCCGGTCCCCAAAGAGGTCCCTGTAATCTTGCCCAATGGAGAGCAGGCAAAGGATGAGAACGGAAAAGAGATAACTGTTTCTGTGCTTGATGCAGGCGACAGCGGCATCTACCTGCGCGGTACTTCCAAATGCCAGATCAACATCTGGAACTGGCCGGTAGGTTCCGGCGAGATCTGGGGTTACCGGGTTGACCAGGATATGCCTGAGGAGGTTCACCGTGCTGCCACGCCCATGTTATGTGCGGATAAAAAACCGGGTGAA
>JAZGGT010000369.1:0-3423 GCA_036480555.1 Bacteroidales bacterium
TTACCTGCAGCTGCGGACTGGACAGAATTCAAGCTGAACTGGACCAATCCTTCCACAGATATCGGAGGTACGCTGACCATGATGCTGGATAATGATGCACCTGCATCACCTGCATGGATCACTCAGGCCAACAGTGAATTTGATGATGATCATGCAGGGTGGACCTACTTTGATGATTTTGAATACAGTATCGTAGTGGGCATCAATGAAAGGTCAATAGTTCGGGATCTCCATGTATACCCGAATCCTGCTGTTGATATGCTGTACCTCAGCCTTGAGATCCCGTTGGAGAAAGTGGAGATGTACAATGTAATGGGACAGAGGGTTAAGATTCTGAATCATCCTGACAGAAAAATCAATGTTTCTGATTTAAGCAGCGGTATTTACCTCATTCATGCTACAGATGAAGAAGGTGATATTCACGAGGCAAAATTCTTGAAGCAATAATTGGTTCTGAAAATTCTGAATGATAGAAATAGGCATGTACAAGTGCATGCCTATTTCTTTTTTCCTTTAAAACTGAAAACAGGATGATCTGGCAAAATGTAGCCGGATTATTGCTTTTCAGTATAGGTTTGTTAGTCCCATATCTAATAACAAACATAAACCGAATAAAATGAGACATTTATCAATAATACTGTTGACAGCGCTACTATCCGCCTGCAGCAATAAAACAAGCGAGGTGCCGGCTCATCTGAAACATGTAGACCAGGTACTCTGGATCATTGATGACATGGATAAGGTGATTGCCCACTGGGAAAATCTGGGATTCAACCAGGTCCTGGACCTGGATACAGTGGAAGCCAGGCTGGATAATATCAATGGAGCAATTCAACTGCGATTGGCCCTGGCAAATCTTGGTGGTGCCCATATTGCCTGGATCCAACCCATTGGTGGCATTTCTTTATTTTCCGATTTCCTGACCAGCCATGGTAACGGGGCAATGAGCCTCGTGCACCGGCTTGAAGACTCCGATCAGCTGGTAAAAGAGCTGGATAGGCTTTCACTGATCGGTGTGGATTTACTCGAGGAGCTTACCATCTTTACAGGCAGAGGAGACCAGAAGTACACGTTGATGGATACCCGGGAGGAAGGTAAATATGTCCTCGGATTTACCTATGGTGATACTCCCCCCTGGCAGGAACTTACTGCCGAAAACCGGCACCAGATGAAAATCAACCAGTATGCTTTTGCGATCCGGGATGCTGAGGAAATTTCAGCCTACTGGACAAAATTGGGATTCCCTGAATTCCAGATCAACCATCCCGTCCTGGGTGACACCAAGTATTACGGGGAAATCGTCGACCATGAACTGATACAGGGCTGGCAGAGACACGGTACAGTAGCCTATGAATGGTGCATCCCTGTAAAACCTCCCATTGTTTATGAAGATCATATCAACCTGCACGGAGAAGGCATCCATCACCTGGCTTTTTCTGTCAATGACATGGATGCTGTGTTACAGGATTATGCTGCCAGAAACTATACTAATACTATGGGCGGAACCTGGGGAGAGGAAGGTCAACCTGGTTCCGGCAGGTATGAATACATTGGCCTGGAAGAGGCCGGTGGATTGACCATGGAGCTATTATGGAATTATCCGGAATAAAACATGAAAAAAACAGCCACTACCATTATTGGTCTTTTCGGCATGCTCGCATGCATGTACGGTCAGGCTCCTGTTACCCCCAGACCAGCTTCCAAGATCTGGAAGGAATCCGTTTCCTTCCCTACCTACCTGGTTGATGATCCAGATCCCAATCCCAGGTTTTATGACGGGCGGGCTTACCAGGGGGCCCAGGGCAGGGTTTACCCCTACCCCATCTATGAAAGCCTGTCCGATACCCGGGTGATGAAGGATTATGACCTGGTTTACCTTGAAAATGAATATATCAAGATAGATATCCTGCCTGAGATTGGCGGCAGGTTGTTCGGTGCACTGGACAAGACAAACGGCTATGATTTTATCTACCGGCAGCATGTGATCAAGCCTGCGCTGATAGGCATGCTCGGGGCCTGGATATCAGGTGGTATAGAGTGGAATTTTCCTCACCATCACAGAGCCACAGCTTTTATGCCGGTGGATTATACCATGGTGGAGAATGATGATAGCAGTGCCACCCTCTGGATCGGGGAGCTTGAGATCCGGCACAGGATGAAGTTCATGCTGGGACTGACGGTTTACCCTGGAAAGTCATATTTTGAAGTTACCTTCCGTCCCTTTAACCGGACACCCTTCGTACATTCCTTCCTCTATTTTGCAAATACGGGGGTGCATACCAATGAGCAGTACCAGGTATTGTTCCCGCCGGCTACACAATTCGGGACCTACCACGGGAAGAACCAGTTCGTCCACTGGCCCTTGGCACATGAGGTCTACAACAGGGTGGATTACACCGAAGGGGTGGACATCAGCTGGTGGAAGAACCATCCTGAGTGGACCAGCATATTCTGCTGGAATTTTGAGGATGATTTTGTTGGAGGATATGATCACGGGAAAGAGGCTGGTATTCTTTGCTTTTCGAATCACCATATCGCACCGGGAAAAAAATTCTGGACCTGGAGTACGGGTCCCAGGGGCCAGATGTGGGACGAAGCCCTGACAGAGACCGATGGTCCCGAACTGGAAATAATGATCGGGGGATACTCTGATAACCAGCCCGATTACAGCTGGTTGCAGCCATATGAGTCAAAACACCTGAAACAATATTTCTATCCAATCCGTGAACTTAAAAGCATCAAAAATGCCAACCTGGATGCCGCTGTGAATCTCGAGCGGACTGGTGATAACATGGTCCTGATCGGATTCAATACTACATCAGAAAGAAAAAATGCAAAAGTTATCCTGCAGGAAGGAGAAGAGATTTTGTACGAGGCAGAAATCGATATTGATCCTTCCCGGCCATTTACACACGAGGTTCGCATTCCGGGAACAACAAAGGATACAGACCTTAAAACAATCCTTTTCTCCTCAGAAGGGGAAGAACTGATCAGCTACCAGCCAGCAGAGCGGGATGAAGAGCCCATGCCGGATGTGGCGGTTCCGCCCAAACCTCCCGCTGAAATCAAAAGCGTTGAGGAATTATACATGACCGGTCTCAGGCTTGAGCAATTCTATAATCCCTCTTTTAAACCTGAACCATATTACCAGGAAGCATTGGGCAGGGATCCTGCAAACTACAGGGTTAATATTGCATGTGGACTCATCTATCTGAGAAAAGGAATATATGACAAGGCGGAAGATCATTTTAAAGTTGCCGTCGGACGTATTACAAACAATTATACAAAACCACGCGACGGTGAGGCCTATTACTACCTGGGATTATGCCAGCAATACATGGAAAAATACGGGGAGGCCTATAAAAACCTCTATCAGGCAACGTGGAGCCATGCCTTTCATTCCGCTGCCTATTTCCACCTTGC
>JAZGGT010000370.1:0-17601 GCA_036480555.1 Bacteroidales bacterium
GAAAATGGTAAACCTGGACCTGAAAGGCAGGAAGATCCTGATCGTAGAGGACGATGGTTCTTCCTATCTCTTCCTTGAAACCCTGCTCCGGAAGCATAATCCGAAAATTTTATGGGCGAAAAGCGGACTCCTTGCGATTGAATTACTGAAAAAAGAAGATGATATTGATCTTATCCTGATGGATATCAGAATGCCCGAAATGAATGGTATCGATACTACCCGCAAGATCCGGAAAATCTACCCTGATCTGCCGATCATTGCACAAACTGCATATGCACAGATATCTGACCGGAAAATGGCCCTGGATTGCGGATGTAATGATTATATTTCCAAACCCATTGAGGCAGCAGAACTAAATGCAATGCTCTCCAAATACCTGAACTAATTTAATATCCCGGTCTGAGGAGATATTCACATGAATACGCCCGTCAGGGGATGACAGTTCATATGATCCGGCATGCATGGCAACAGATTATTGGGATTCCCCGTTGATCAGGCTCCTGATCCTTTCAATCTGCTTCTGCTTGTTCACCTCACGCAGGCTTCTTGCAGTTTTAGTGAAGTACTGGTGCCCGGAGATAAACTTCACCTGGAGTTTGTTCCAGTCACTGAATGAACCGATCTTGTCCTGTTCATTCAACTCTTTGTAAAGGGTATTGGAAACCGGGATCATGTCGCTTCGTCCGAGGTAATCCAGGTCAGCATCACAGATGATCTTCTCAAGCAGGGATGAAGGTTTGGGAGGCATCTGGGTCGCCATGATAATGTTACAGATCTTCCCGATCTGTTCTTCGGTATAACCATGTTTTGGCAAAAATTCCCTTGCCAGCTGACAGCCCAGTTCTTCATGGCCATCATAACTCAGGGTATGTCCTGCATCGTGAAATAGCCCGGCTGTTTTCAACAACAATACTTCATCGTCGGTACACCCCTCTGCCCAGCCGATCAGTTCCACTTCTGTAACCACATCAACCGTATGCTTCACATTATGGTAGAACAGGTACCGGGGCAGTTCATTTTCCAGCTTATCAAGAATGATTTCCTGGATATCAGTGAACTGGATAAGTTTGAATTTGGTATCAAACTTATCATTGGGTGTAAAGGCATCACCGTCAATGCAAAATTCAGGTTTGACTCCAACTACCTCAAACATATCCAGGTCCCCCTTATATTTAACGGGGAGTTTTCCATAATACTCGCAAACAAAAAATTCCTTTACCAGTTCATAAGTCATCACTGAGATCAGGATCTTGCCAACCTCTCCGGATGATTCCATCCGGCTCGCAATATTTACCGTATCCCCCTTGATGTCATAGGTAATCTTTTTCTTTCCTGCTATTTCAGCTGTAACGGGACCTGTATGAATCCCTATCTTCAGGTCCCAGATATCGTGGCCGCTTCTTTTACGCACTTTCTCCAGGTACTGCTGCATCTTCAATGCTGCCATCACAACCTCAATAGGGTTGGTAATGTTCTTGACAGGGATCCCGCCGGCACACATGTAGGAATCACCTATCGTTTTGATCTTATGAATGTTATTGTACTTCAGCAGCATGTCAAACTTGAAAAGGACTGTATCCAGCTCATCCATCAATTTTTCCGAGTCCATGCTATCTGAGATCCTGGAGAATCCATGTACATTGGCAAACAGGACTGTTGCCATTCTGAATTTCAGGCTTTGTGGCTTTTCCTGTTCCTTTTCATCGGGCAGATCCCCTTTCTCCTTCATCCTGGCCATGACAAGCTTGAAATTCTCAAGCTTTGCCTGTAATTTCTCATGTTCCCTGCTAAGCTTATCATGCTGTTCAACCAGATCCTGGTTCTGCCTGACAAGTTTTGCGATCCTTTTTAATAATGCTTCATTTTGCTGCACCATAGTTGCAGTTGAAATTCCCCTGTACTGACTTGATATCCTGTTACTACGCAGTGCTGATAAAAAGGTTCTTGAGATTTGGAAGAAATACAATTAAAGATTATAATTCAGCCCGAACAATTGTATTTTTACTACCTTGAAATCCAAATTTACTATCATGAAGAAAATGACCTTGCTCTCTTTGTTTATAACAACGTTTCTGATGCTTTCCGGTCAGAAAAACGACCAGGTATTTACGCTCGTATTTTATAATGTGGAGAATCTGTTTGATCTTAAAGATCATCCCGAAACCCAGGATGAAGAATTTACACCTGAATCAGAGAAAGCCTGGGATATGGAGAAATACCAGAAAAAACTTGATGATCTGTCTGCCGTCATCCGGGCCATAAAAAAAGATGAGCTGCCTGAGATCATCGGACTCAGTGAAGTGGAAAACAAAAAGGTGCTGGAGGATCTCATACAGACCAAAATCCTGAGAAAAGGTGACTATGGCATTGTACACTATGAAAGTCCAGATTTAAGAGGCATAGACTGTGCCCTGCTATACCGGATGCAGGATTTTCACGTAATTTCAAGCCGCGCCATACCTGTCAGCTTCCCCTTCGACTCATCAGAAACCACCAGGGATATCCTGTATGTAGAAGGTACCACCAGGGAAAATGAACGATTGCATTTTTTTGTAAACCACTGGAGTTCAAGATGGGGAGGAGAGAAAGAAACCGAACCCAAAAGGATCTTCTGTGCCGTTGCACTCCGCAAGGAAGTGGATGCCCTTTTGAATAGGGAACCGGGGGCCAAGATAATCATCATGGGAGATCTTAATGACGAACCTACCAACAGGAGTGTTTTCGAAATGCTTCTGGCTAATAATAAGAGGAAGAATGCAGGGGACAGGGAGCTTTTTAACCTCATGTACGATATGCATAACATCCAAGGGGAGGGAAGTTATAATTACCGCGGAAAATGGAACATGCTCGACCATATCATCGTGAGCAAGACTATCTTGAACAGTGCCGGGAGATTGCACTGCGGTTATGAATCAGGTCGCATATTGAAAGAGGAATTTATGATGTACCAGAATGAAGAAAACCAGCAATTGGTGCCTAACCGGACATACGGCGGATCAGAATACTACGGGGGCATCAGTGATCATTTACCGGTATTTGTAACCTTAACCAGAGATTAATACTTGGAATTCAAAATCACATCCGAATTTACTCCTACAGGCGACCAGCCGCAGGCCATCGTGGAACTGGTAGCAGGTTTAAGGCGTGGTGACCCATACCAGACCCTTCTGGGGGTTACAGGTTCAGGGAAAACCTTCACCATTGCCAATGTAATCCAGGATGTACAGAAGCCCACCCTGGTGCTGAGTCATAACAAGACCCTGGCCGCCCAGCTGTACGGTGAATTCAAACATTTCTTCCCGGAAAATGCTGTAGAATATTTTGTATCCTATTATGATTATTATCAGCCTGAAGCCTACCTTCCAGTTACAGATACTTATATTGAAAAAGATCTTTCGATCAATGATGAAATTGAGAAATTAAGGCTCAGCACGACCTCATCACTCCTGTCGGGCCGAAAAGATGTGATTGTCGTTTCATCAGTATCCTGCCTGTACGGGATCGGGAATCCTGAAGATTTTCATGAAAATACCATCAATGTGGAAAAGGGGCAGGTCATCGCCCGGAACCAGTTTTTGCACAGGCTGGTGGATAGTATGTATGCACGTAATGAGGTAGATTTCAAAAAAGGGACATTCAGGGTGAGGGGTGACCATGTCGACATATACCTGGCTTACTCCGACCTTGGTTACCGTATTATTTTCTGGGGAGATGATATCGAGGAGATTGAAACTTTCGATCCTGTCAACGGGAACACCCTGGAAAGGCTTGACCAGGCAATAATATACCCTGCCAATATTTTTGTCACGACAAAATACAGGATGCAATCAGCCCTGAGACAGATCGAGCAGGACCTGTTCAAGCAGATTGATTTTTTCAAGGATATTGGCAAGGAGCTGGAGGCCAGGAGGATCTCCGAGCGGGTGAACTACGATCTCGAAATGATCAGGGAACTGGGTTTTTGTTCAGGTATAGAAAACTACTCCAGGTATTTTGACGGACGTCTACCGGGAACACGCCCTTTCTGTTTGCTTGATTATTTCCCCGATGACTACCTCATCATAGTTGATGAAAGCCACGTATCACTGCCACAGGTAAGGGCCATGTATGGAGGTGATAATTCACGTAAGAAAAACCTGGTGGAGTTTGGATTCCGTCTGCCTGCTGCGATTGATAACAGGCCCCTGAAATTCGAGGAATTCGAAGAGTTGGTAAACCAGACTATTTATGTGAGCGCCACTCCCGGTGATTACGAGCTGGATAAGTGCGAAGGAGTGATTGTTGAACAATTGATCCGCCCGACCGGGTTACTCGATCCGGTGATCGAGGTGCTGCCCAGCCTGAACCAGATCGACCACCTTATAGGAGAGATCCATGAAAGGATAGCAAGGGAGGAAAGAGTGCTGGTTACTACCCTGACCAAACGGATGGCTGAAGAGCTGACGAAGTATCTTTCCAGGCTGGATATTCGTTGCAGATATATTCATTCCGACATCGATACCCTCGATAGGGTAGAGATCATGGACGGACTGCGAAAAGGAACCTTTGATGTATTGATAGGCATCAACCTGCTTCGCGAGGGATTAGACCTTCCTGAGGTATCCCTGGTGGCCATACTGGATGCCGACAAGGAAGGGTTTTTACGCAGTGCACGCTCCCTGACCCAGACAGCTGGCCGTGCCGCCAGGAATCTAAACGGCAAGGTGATCATGTATGCAGATAGAATGACGGAATCTATGCAAAAAACCATCGTTGAAACCGACCGGAGAAGAGAGAAACAATTGAAATACAACGAGGAAAACGACATCACTCCCCAGCAGATCGTCAAAGTTTCCAAATCCATCATGGGCAAGCCTGTTTCTCAGATCACCGGTGAGCAGTATTATGTTGAACCGACGGAAATCGATTTGGCGGCTGATCCCCTGATAAATTATATGGATAAGGCTGCCCTTCAAAAAACCATTGACAAAACCAAACGGGTCATGGAAAAGGCAGCACGCGAACTGGATTTTATTGAGGCAGCCAGGCTGCGCGATGAAATGTTCAAGCTACAGGAGATCATGAACAAAAAAGAATAATACTGCCAAATTTGGTTTGCCTAAACCTTTACCGGCATTACATATTTCTCGCGATAAGACGTTTTAATCAATTGATTTGCATCGTCATTATCAATAAAACGTTCATTCTTCCCATCAAAAAACAGTTGTTTGCTCCCAACACGATAAGCTATATTTCCAAGATGCACCAGGGTGGCACTCAAGTGCCCCTGCTCAACATGCCCATTGGGTTGCTTTCGTGACCTGATACAATCGATGAAATTCTGCTGGTGCCATTTATCCGGGAATATTCCATATTCCTGTGCCAGCACTTCCCCGTCATTACCCAGTACCTGCCAGCCACCACCATGTCGGCCCAAATACATCATACCTTCAGTACCATATATTTCTGTTCTGGTTGCATTTTGTTTCCAAGCAGGAAATCGGGAATCGCTAAATCTGATTTCTCCTGGCGTTTTTATCATGTAATTTGTAGCATTTCCGCTTTCACAAGTCATTGCATAATCATCAAACTCGTATGTGATGCTCTGAAATTCAGGCGTTTCTCTTTCCGATCCCCAGGCATAATTTCCGCCCCATCCATAAACTGATTTTGGGTGTCCCGGATCGCCCAGCACCATACGTGCCAGATCCATCACATGGCTGGCATCATCAGCCAGGGTACCACCACTAAAAGCCCAATAATTATCCCAGCCCCCACGGTCCGTCATACTGTGTACACCAGGATTATAAGGTCGATAGGGTGCAGGCCCAAGCCATGCATCCCAATCCAGTCCCTGAGGGGTCGCTATATCGGGTTGTGCAACCCACTTGCCACCCCCAAGCATATTATATGATTTAACATGTACAATCTTTCCAAGCTTACCGCTTTTTATGTAATCGCGAGCTGTGAATCCATATGGAGCGCTCCTGTTTTGAGTTCCAATCTGGACAACCCGCTTATATTTTTCAGCTGCTTCAACCATTTTTCGTCCTTCCCAAATACTGATTGTAGGGGTCTTTTCCACATATACATCTTTTCCTGCCTGACAGGCCCAAACGGTAGCAAGAGCATGCCAGTGTTCAGGGGTAGATATCCATACAGCATCGATATCTTTGTCATCAAAAACCTCATTCATATTCTTTATGTGAGCAGGTTTGTAACCCAGTTCTTTGTCAATCAATCCAATTGCCCTGGCTGCTTTTAGATCATTAACATCACAAACCGTTTTTATCTCTACATTCGAATTTAGCTTGCATGTATCGATTATTGTCGAAGTACCTCTGCTTCCGGAACCAATAATTGCGAGGACAACTTTGTCGTTGGCTCCCATAGCGGAAACCGGGAATAATTCGGATGTCCCAAGTGTCAACCCGGAAGTTCCAATTAATGTTTTACCTATAAAATCTCGTCTTTTCATTATTCTTTGGATATTTCATCAAGAAAATAATCCACTGAATTTATCATAATATTTTTGAAACTTTCAATTTCCCAATCGTCCCAATGCCCCAATGCTGTATAAATTACATTTCCATATTTATTTTTATTCATCCAGAATACAGGTTCTGAGGGCTGGCCGGGAATGGTTCCAACCAGGAGTACCTGTGCATTGCCAGATCGAAGAGGCCTGTTTTTGTAAAGCGTGCATAGGCTGATAAAACCTTCCGGGTCAACCCCTTTTAGCAAAGGGTGTTTTTCCATGCCTGGGACAATTGATACATCACTCCCTTCATTTAAATGACCATAATGTCCATGGTAATTCCCTCCCAGGATTTCTTCATCAAATTCAGGCCAGACAGATAAAAATTCTGATGTCTTCCCTGTATCTGAGACGATACCTCCACTTTCACGGGGAATATTCTCTTTGGCAGCGAAGGCGTGGCTGGCGGTACGTATGCCTAATACCGGTTTCCCGCTGGTTACAAAGTTCTTGATCATAGCCAATTTTTCGGGCTCAAGTGCCCTTCTGCGAACAAAGAATACCGCAATATCTGCATCATTTAAGATTTGAAGGTTTTCAATATTGTGACGACCTTCACCTTTGGTGGCTGGTTTCCCCAGGGCGAATTCACAATTTACATTTTTCGTAAGTAATAAATCATGTGCAAACTCGGGCAGTCTTTGATTGGCTCGATATTCACCGTCAGCAGTAACAAAAGCAACTACAGGACGTGTGTCATTTTCAAATCTGAATTGTTTATGGCCGGTAAAATCACTAGATACCATGGTCGGACAAACATATTTTTCAATGTATTCGTGCATAAGGTTATTTCCTGTAAAATGAGAAACATTTGGCCAGGAAGCAGAATCATACATGGTATCGGTCATATCGCGCATTAATACAACATTCATTCCTAAGCGGGTCATGTTACGTAAGCCGAAAGAACGGCCTATTACACACATATTGGTATGAACACCGACAAGGATAACATTCTTGATTCCTTTTTTCTTGAACAGGCTACCTGCTTCAACTCCGGAATCAGTGATGATGTCTCCATCTGATATTTCAAGGGTTTCAATTTGTTTTGTCCATGCTTTTCCAATTTCACATTGTGGTTTATCATCGCATCCACCTCCTGAAATTTCAAATGGCCAATCTGCACCAGCTTCACTTTCGAGTATACCTTCGCTCAGCTCCCCTTCAACGCTCTTGAATTTGTACTTTTTTCCCAATTTTCTTGCCTGGTGGTCTTTGTAATATCCCATGCAATCGCTCGGGGCATGGACAATCTGAACCCCTTTTTCCCTGGCAATTGAAACGACAGTATTCATAAACGGAGCCATTTCTGCAACTCTTCCTGTGGCTCCTGTGCACCAGTGTTTATCCCACATATCGCATATGATAATGGCTGTTTCATTGCCCTTCCATTCCTGCATCTCATTTACAATGATAAATGTCCCTTCTTCTACCTCAGACGGAAGCCTTTTCTGAAGTGATACTATTATTGTTTGATCTGTTTCTCTGTTTTCAGCCTTTACAGCAGGTTCGAACAGAACAAGAAACAATACGAGTAAAAAAAAGTTGCTCAATGTTTTTATGCTCATAATTTTGATGTTATTATTTACTGATCCAGATATGTGAGTTATCCAATAGTTCAGTGTACTGATTCTGAAGGAGATCCTGCATTCTTATAAACACATCGGGATGGTCTGCCGAAACTTCCTTAATTTCTGATGGATCCTCTGACAGCAGGAATAACATGTGATCCTCCAGGACAGCACTTTTTACCAGTTTTTCATTACCCTCATGTATGTTACTGAGCGAAGGCAATGTATTCCCTTCGATATTCAATCTCGCCATGATCTTCCAGTCCCCGTCCCTCATCGCCACATAATGGTCATTCAATGCATTATAATAGCACCAGAGCAATGGTTTCCTGCGGTTCACTTCCCCCCTGTCAAAAATAGCTGAAATATCCGTGCCGTCCAGGTCCTGATCAGCCACATCCACTCCGGACAATGAACAAAAGGTAGGAAGAAAATCCAGTGAAGATACCGGGGTATCCAAAACAACACCATCATGCAACCTGCCCGGCCAGTAAATAATCCCCGGAACCCTGAAACCAGCCTCGTGGGTCCAGAGCTTCATCCCTTTTAGCTCACCAGGCGAGCCGTATGACCTGTATGCCGTAGCATACCTGTTCAGGGTTTCCGGACCATTATCCGAAGTAAAAATAACCAGGGTGTTTTCCTCCTCCCCTAAGCTAACTATCCTGTTCATCAATTGTCCTACAGCACTGTCAACATTTGCTACATTGGCAAAATACTGGGCCTCATCATGATTTTTTGATATCAGTTCATATTTTTTTACCAGTTCCATCGGGGAGGCTACTTTTTCATGAGGTTCATGAAAGCATACCTGCAGGTAGAATGGTTTTTCCATGTCGGCCCGGTCCAGCCAGTCAATGGCTTCTTTAACTATCAGCTGGCAGCTGAAACCCTTCATGGGACCGACATCCTCGCCGTTACGGACAAAATTTACGGGATTTTCATGATTTGGGAGGGCATTATTCTGTGTGGCGAACCACCAGTCAAATCCGAAATCTGAGGGTTGGGCCTGTTCAGGACTGTTGAATTTAGCGTTACAGTGCCATTTGCCCACCAGGCAGGTCTGATATCCTGCCTTTCTCAGTAAAGCCGGGATAGCGCTTTCAGAAGTACGCATATGAACCAGATCACGGCAATCCTCCATTTCATTCCTGGCCTCTGGGATCCAGTCATAGACCCCGGCGCGGTTGGGACTTCTCCCGGTAAGGAGTCCGACCCTTGAAGGGGAACAAACCGGAGCGGCAGAATAACAGGAGGTAAGTTTGATACCTTTTAAAGCAAGTCTGTCAATATTCGGGGTTTTAATATGCGGGTGACCATAACAGGCCAGGTCGCCATATCCCAGATCATCACAAAGTATCACGATGATATTGGGTGGCTGATCTGATCGTTCCTGGGTGCATGCCCCGAAAAAGACCACTCCCAGGATAATAAATGAAATTAACAATGAATTTCTCATAATTGATTTATTTAAGGGTAATACCTGTGGCTATGCATCAGCATTTCATTCCACCTCAAATTCAACAGATTGACCTGACTTGAAAATTTTTCCGTTTGCAAATTCAGTATGCCCGTATCCATTCAGCACAAATCTGTTTAATATTAATTCCCCGCTTAACAGGTTCAGACTTACTATTTTATTATTCCTGAGATCCTTTATCTCAACCGTACCATACTGATAACCGTTCGACCAGAAATACTTACCCTTTGCGGGATTAAACGACATACTTTGGTCAACAGCAGAATAATGGAACCCGGTCATGGCAAGAATGGCAGACCAGCTTGCCATGGCCCTTCCATAATGATGACCGCATTCTGCTTCATCGAAGGGACTCCTTTTCATTCCGTCGTACCGGTCACGAATATTCCGGATACACATGAGTCCATCTTCTTCAAGTCCTTCATATAACATACCAACCGCAGCTGTATATTCAAATCCTGTCATGACCTCAGTGAAATAGGGGAACGGATTTTTAGGCCTTGTATACGGATAACTTGCCATTAATAATGCAGCCTCATCACCTAGTGCATAGCTCCTGAAACAATTAAAATGTTCACTCAGATTTTCCATATAATTATATTTCATTATACTCTTGAGTGTGGTTCTGAGATTTGCGGAATCAACCAGATACCCCAGTCCGCATATATGCGCCACATATTGTCCCACAAGCTGGTCGACAAGGCAACCTTCACCGAGCTGGTATTCAGGATCAAGCCGGTTATCTCCTCCCATCCCGACAACCAGATTTGGATGGATATCTTCAATATTCTCAGGCAGCTGTATCTTATGAATATAATACTCCCCATTGAACAGATTTTCATCCAGCCATTTGCTGCCACTCGCGTATAATTCATGACATTCCCTGGCAAAATCTTCCTCTCCCTGGTATCTGGCCATTTCTTCCATGGCCCTCAGGGCCCCCAGATACCATATTCCCATCTGCGGATTTGGGCCATAATATTCCACATCCATGGTGTTGTGCTGTACTCCCTCCATCACACCATCTATGTTGGCGTCCCATCCTCCGGGTATCCAGCAAAACTGAAGAGCTTTCTTTACATTGGGATAGAGATTATCGAGCATTTCATTATCTCCGGACAACTGCCAGTCGCGATATATTTTCATAATGGCTCCCATTTGTCCGTCTGCAGCCGCCCGTCCAAAGGATAGTGCATTTTCCAAGGGGAGACGTACCCTGAAATTCATCAGGCCATCCTCGTGGGTCGCCAGTCCAAATTCAATTTCCCTTTTCTTCATGGCCAGCTCACCAAATAAATGTCCTGTTGCATGTTCATAATTCCATACATGCGTACATGAACCAAAACAACACCCGGTATTATCGTTGCAACCTTCCCAGGTATAAAAATAGCCATCCTCCGTCCGGAAACATGTCTGGGTTCTCAGGGTACTTATATTAAATAATGCAGCTTCTTTCACAACATCCGGTAGATCGGCCCCGATAAAGGCATTTATAAAATCAAGCGTTTTATTTTCCAGGTCTTTCATTTCCGGCATCGTTTTTCTGACAACATCCCAGGCATCACTGTACTGTGTTGTATAATAATTCTTCAGTTTGGAATCGGACCAGGCCATTCGGTTTGGGAAATGCCAGGCAATAATAAACTCAATTCCCTTTTTTTCACCTGGTGAAAGTTTGATTTTTGATGCCAGTGATGCCATCGGACTGTCTTCACCTGTTGAGGGACGTTCATCTAGCATACCGTCTTCACTGAAATCATCCCAGAAATCAAGAACAGATGACCCCCAATGTTGCTTCTTCCAATTAGTACGGTATGTAATATTTTCAACGGATGAAGTGGTGATTGCAATGGTCCCCCATTGTTCAGCTTCCTTATCAACGCCATCTGATTTCAGGAAGATGCCCCTCAAATTTTGATCCTCTCGGTATTCATTTATATTTCGTGCGGATACACCAAATTTACCATCATCGCCAATAAAATTTTGTATGGAAAAAGAGATGGCCGCATCTATGTCATGTGAGGTATTATTTTTCAATTCAAACTCAAGAACTGCAATGGGAATTCCACTTTTTTGAGCATCTGCCGGAACCAGCGGGTTGAATCCTCTTATTCTTACACTGACAGGTAATCCGGAATGATGCAGGTTCACCTGTCCAAAGGGGTAGGCTGCATCAAATGTGCTTTCTTCAAACCTTGGCATTCCATGATTGGCAGCCCTGAAAACGCCACGTTCACCTTCATATTCATACAGGGGAACCGGGCCTTCAAGAATCCGGGTGTCCTTATGACCATCTTCTTCGGTAAAAAGAACGAAAAATGGAGCAATTTCGAACCTTGGACCTGGATTATAACCTTTTGCAGGACGGTTCATGATTTCCCAGTCCATCAGGTTTCCGCGACCTCCCAATGATACTGTACCGGTGCCAATGCCACCGAGCGGCAGCGCAATCCTGTCAACATGATCCTTGTCATAATGCTTAAGTACCGGCCATTGGTCAGGCAGATTACCTGTTTCTGAACCACTCTGGCAGGCCCATGTCAGGGATAAAATCAGGAGGATGGAAAGTAAAACGGATATTTGGTGAACTCCCTTAAGCTGCTTTTTTACAAATTTTTCTGTTTTCATAACTATTTATTAATGGCAAGATGTTTAAAACCGCCAATGCCTGTTTAATATCCTTTAACAAGATAAAAAAAACCGCCTTAGTTTAAACTAAGACGGATTCTAAATAATATCGTTGATATTTCTATCCCAGGTATGTTTTCAGGAGTTTGCTGCGGGATGTATGGCGGAGTCTCCTGATGGCTTTTTCCTTGATCTGCCTGACGCGCTCACGGGTAAGTCCGAATTGCTCACCAATTTCTTCCAGGGTCATTTCCTGTATCCCGATACCAAAAAACAACTTGATGATATCACGTTCCCGTTCGGTAAGAGTGGCCAGTGCCCTGTCAATTTCCCTTGTCAATGATTCATTCAACAATGCCTTGTCTGCATTTGGTGAATCATTATTGGGCAACACATCCAGCAGGCTGTTATCCTCCCCGTCAACAAAAGGGGCATCTACCGAGACATGCCTGCCTGATACCCTGAGGGTATCTGAAACTTTCTCCCTGGGTAATTCAAGAACTTCGGCAAGCTCCTCCGGTGAAGGAGTCCTTTCAAATTCCTGTTCGAACTTCGAAAAAGCCTTGTTTATTTTATTCAGTGATCCTACCTGGTTAAGCGGCAAACGTACGATCCTCGATTGCTCGGCCAGTGCCTGCAATATGGATTGCCTGATCCACCAGACGGCGTAGGAGATGAATTTGAATCCTCTTGTCTCATCAAATTTCTCAGCTGCCTTGATCAGTCCCAGGTTACCCTCATTGATCAGATCCGGCAGGCTGAGCCCCTGGTTCTGGTATTGCTTGGCAACAGACACCACAAATCTCAGGTTCGCACGGGTAAGCTTCTCCAATGCAGTCCGGTCCCCCTTTTTGATCCGCTGTGCGAGTTCAACCTCTTCCTCAACAGTGATCAGCTCCTCTTTCCCTATCTCCTGTAAATACTTGTCAAGGGAGGCGCTTTCCCTGTTGGTAATGGATTTTGTGATCTTTAACTGTCTCATATAACTCCTCAAATAAAACTTCTGCGAAAATAGACCCTTTTCTATCTTAAGTCAATATAAATAACAACTTTTTAACGTATATCATACAAATAATATTAGCCTGTATGACAACT
Organism: Bacteroidales bacterium; assembly: GCA_036480555.1. GTDB lineage: Bacteria > Bacteroidota > Bacteroidia > Bacteroidales > SM23-62 > SM23-62. Next base: position 13,289 of record JAZGGT010000370.1, read on the forward strand.
ATTTAATCGGAATCCCCCTTACTCATTGATGCACATAACATTTGGCCAATCTTCTTCCGGAAAGAAGAACTGGTTAAACGGGATGGCTTGTAATTGTTAAAATCTAATTGAAGCAACAAAGTTACAAAGGGATTGCGTAATATGCAATATTACCATCTGGATAAATTCCCTCTATATAAATTCCCTCATCAGATGCATCCACAATTCTCGTTATATCATCCAGCGAGTTAACAGAACGATTATTGATCTGTGTAATAACAAAGCCTTCCTTAATACCCTTGCTCCGAAATTTACCTCTACCAATGTCCACAACCCTTACGCCGTTCTGAATGCCAAGTTTACGCTTCTCTGAAGATGTTAATTCCTCAAAACTTGCCCCCAGAGCAGATACGGCTTCCTGCTTCTCCACAATGCCTGTCCCGCCTTCCAGGTTCCGCAACACTATATCCATTTTGATGACCCTGTTCTCTCGGTTTATGGTCACGCTGATCTTATCATTCGGACGATAGCGGCTCACCTGTTCCTGTAATTCCGCCGGACTGTTTACCCGGACTCCATTTACTGCAGTTATTATATCATCTTCAAGTATCCCTGCATCTCTAGCAGCCCCGTTCTGTCTCAGTCCTGTTACTAAAACGCCGGCGATATCATCTATATTGTTTTTCTTTGCAGCATTGGCATCCAGCTCTACGATGATCACTCCAAGGACAGCTCGCTGTACAGTGCCGTATTCTATGACATCTTCGACAACTTTCTTGACAATACTTACAGGAATGGCAAATGAGTAACCGCTGAATGCACCAGTCCTTGATGCAATGGCTGCATTGATACCCACCAGGTCACCGTTCGTATTCACCAGGGCACCCCCGCTGTTCCCGGGGTTTACCGCTGCATCCGTCTGGATAAAAGATTCAATGGACAGCTCCTGCCCATGGAGGATATTGATGTTCCGTGCTTTAGCGCTTACTATGCCTGCTGTGACCGTGGATGTCAGGTTATAGGGATTACCTATAGCAAGTACCCATTCTCCTAATCTGAGATTATCTGAATTTCCAAACCTTAAAAAAGGCAGGCTATTTTCCCTGATCTTGAGCACTGCCAGGTCTGTGTTGGGATCTGTACCCAATATCTCAGCATCAAAAGACCGCTTGTCATTCAGTATGACTTCCACTTCTTCCGATCCTTCAATCACATGGTTGTTGGTAACAATGTACCCGTCAGATGTAAGGATGACCCCTGAACCATATCCCAAAACAGGCTTCTGTTCCCCGCCATCATGATAGCCAAAAAATAAATCATAGAAAGGATTCCCTGAACCCTCCCTGTAGGCTTTTGTCTTGACATGTACCACAGCGTCCACTGCGGTTTCAGCGGCCAGGATAAAATTAGTAGGTGCAATGGTTTCAGCTGGTGGCAGATTCACATATTGCATCCCAGGGGTTTCCTGCACAATATAGGTGGGCTCCTTTTGATCGATCGCCGTATATATAAGTACTGCTGCTATTCCTCCTGCAATGGCCAGTAACATCGAACCGAAGAATCTTTTTGCATTCATTTCTGTGTGTCTTATGTATTGATAACAATTTATATCCGCAAGGGTTCATCTTCAAAAAACATGCCTTCTATAATAATCCCTCAAAATTACAAATTCAAAACGATTGGGAATTTCTATTGTTACAAATACTTGCTATTTTTAACGATATTTAACAAAAAAAGAGTTTGGAATCCGGATTTTCGAAATATCATGGCACAGGAAACGACTTCATCATGATCGATGACCGGGATGAAACCTTTCCTCTGGATAAACAATTTTTTATCAGCCATCTCTGTGACCGCCGTTTTGGAATTGGGGCAGACGGACTCATCCTGATACGTGAACACCCCGACCTGGACTTCCGCATGGTCTATTTTAATGCTGATGGAAAGGAAGGTAGTTTGTGTGGAAATGGAGGAAGATGTGCTGTGGCATTTGCCCATAAACTGGGTATGTGCGATGCAAGTACCAGGTTTCAGGCAATAGATGGGATCCATGATGCAGAGCTTGTCAGGCCGGATCATATCCGCTTGCATATGTCACCGGTATCGGGTGTCACCCGGCATGAAGATCATTGCCTCCTGGATACAGGCTCCCCCCATTATTGCATTTTTGCCAGTGGACTGGACGAAATGGATGTCTATCATTCCGGGCGGAAAATCCGATACGGCAAAGATTTTAATGAAGAAGGGATCAATGTGAATTTTATCCAGCAGGAGGCGGAGAAGCTGTTTGTGCGAACCTACGAGAGGGGTGTGGAGAATGAAACATATTCCTGTGGGACCGGCGTGGTGGCATCTGCCATCTGTGCAGCCCTGAATGACAAAACTGACAAAACTGACAAAACGGCATTCCGGGTCAGAACTCTTGGGGGAGAATTATCTGTGACCTTTCGACAAACAGGCCCGGAAACATTTGAAGATATTATCCTCGAGGGACCGGCTACCTTCGTTTTTTCCGGAACTTTATCCAAATAATTAACAGCCATGAAAAGAATATTCTTTACTCTGTTCATAACCGGTTCAATTTGCATCGGGATTTTATCCGCCCAGGAGGAAGAGGATAAGCTGGACAAATACTTTGAGAACCTTGACCATAAGCTGAATTCCATTGAGAAACTGGCTGATGATATTCTCTGGTATCACAAAGTAGGGGATGTCGCCCGCATTGACAAGGTTTATATGACCGGTCCACCCCTCTGGAAAGAAAATAACCCAACCGCCCTGGGAGCCGGGGATCCGGTGAAATTCTGGTCCTATGTTTTTGTACCGGTTGACATAGACCCATCCAAAAAATATCCCTTGATCGTTTTCCCGCACGGAGGCGTTCATAGTGATTTTGGGACATATTACACTCATATTATCAGGGAATTAATGGCCCAGCAGTACGTTGTAGTTGCAGCTGAATTCAGGGGGAGTACCGGCTATGGGAAAGGGCATTATCAAAAGATTGATTATGGTGGATTGGAGATCGAAGATGTTAATTCAAGCAGGGAATTTATGCTCAGCAATTGCGAGTTTGTTGACAAGAACCGGGTGGGTATCATTGGCTGGAGTCATGGCGGACTCATAGCCCTGATGAATATTTTCGATCACCCGGAAAATTACAAGGTAGCTTATGCAGGAGTTCCTGTTAGTGACCTTATCGCCAGGATGGGATACCAGACACAGAGATACCGCGAACTCTATTCGGTTGATTATCACATAGGAAAGACCGCTCATGATGATCTTGAGGAATACCGCAGACGTTCTCCGGCCTGGCAGGCACATAAACTCCAGACACCCTTGTTGATCCATACAAATACCAATGATGATGATGTGAATGTGCTCGAGGTGGAACACCTGATCAAATCCCTGAAGGCTGAGAATAAAAATTTCGAATACAAGATATATGAAGAGATCCCCGGAGGACATTCCTTTAACCGGATGGATACAAAAACAGCCCGGGAGATCCGCCTGGAGATCTACCGTTTCCTGGACCAGTACCTCTCACCTCCCAGGGCCTTTAAATCGGTCCGGGAACTTGAAAAGGCAGCTTATAAATTTTAAATACCAGATTAATGGCACCGGCTTACCTGCAACCACTGATCAGGCAATACGAGGATAACCGTGATCCGGTACGTGCCGTCCAGATGAAAAAATACATGAAGGACCAGTTCGAATTCTACGGGATAGGCACACCTGCCAGAAGAGGCATGATGTCTGCCCATATAAAGGAATTCGGCCTGCCTGACTGGTCCATGATCGAAGAAATCACCCGCTATCTCTGGGAGATGGAAGAACGGGAATGCCAGTCCACCGCAATCGACCTCCTGAACCGGATGATAAAGAAACTGGGCCAGAATGAACTCCAACTAATGGAATACCTTATCACCACAAAATCCTGGTGGGATACAGTAGACGGCGTGGCCGGCTGGCTGGTCGGAGACATAATGAAAAAGTACCCGGAACAGATCAAGCCCGTGACCACAAGGTGGATGGACTCCGGAAATATCTGGCTGCAACGCTCCTGCCTCCTCTTCCAGCTGAAATATAAAAAGGACACCGACCTGGACCTGATGTTCGGATTCATTGAAAGATTATCGGATCATAAAAGTTTCTGGATCCGCAAAGCCATCGGATGGGTCCTCCGGGAATATTCCAAAACCGATCCTCAGACTGTCCGGCAATACGTTTATGACCACCCTGAATTATCCGGCCTCAGCAAGCGCGAAGCCCTGAAAGTTATTAACAGGGGATAGTAAAGACATAGATCTTAGCCTAAACTACATTAATCTTTG
>JAZGGT010000371.1:0-10263 GCA_036480555.1 Bacteroidales bacterium
CTTATTTGAGGACAACTCCCATAATCTCTGGATAGGAACCATTGCGGGTATTGATAAAACTGATCTGAAGAAAAAAAACATACAAACCTACAACAAATCCGAAAATCCAAATTCCGTTGATCTGCTCGACAACGTAATTGCATCTGTATACCAGGATGATGACCGGAATCTATGGATTGGAACCTGGGGCAAAGGTTTAAATATATTAAACAGAAATACCAGTAAGGTAACCCATTATACATCCGAATTATCGGGCAAATTCCATATTCCCCAAAATCATGTCCATGTAATCTTTGAGGACAGCAAATCCAGGGTCTGGCTGGGAACGAGGAATGGGATCAGTATACTTGATAATTACAAACAGCTGTTTATCCCTGTACAGGAATATTTTGATGAACCGGAGTTTAATTATTTTGATAACATTCGGGTTTACTGCATAATCGAGGACACAAAAGGTGAAATCTGGATCGGAACGGGCAATGGTATATATATTCTCAATCCTGACACAAAACGATCAACTGTTATAAAAGAAGATAATGAAACCCCATTAGCAATTAGCAGTAACCAGGTTTACTCACTTCTTGAAGACAAGGATCAAAATGTTTGGATTGCTACATCGAATGGCCTGGACAGGTATGTTCCTTCTGAAAACCGGATATACCATTATGTAAATGTCCCTGGCTCAGCAAATACTTTGTGTGATAATTATACCGTATCTCTTTGCGAAGATGATCTGGGATATATCTGGATTGGGACCAGTTCAGGGGTAAACAGGTTTAACAAGACCGATTCAGTATTTACTCATTACACCATAAGAAATGGGTTGCCCAGTAATCTTATCTATGATATCATAGAAGATGATAAGGGGAACCTCTGGTTTTCCACAGGAAGTGGACTTGCTATGAAAAATCCTGCTGATGAAACATCAGAAACATTTATGGTTGAAGACGAATTGCTGGGGAAGGAGTTCAATATTAAAGCTGTATTTAAAGCTGATGACGGGGAAATGTTTTTTGGAGGTATTGAAGGATTGGTATCATTCTATCCTGATTCACTCAAGGACAATTCATACATTCCCCCGATAAGGATCACATCTTTTGAGAAAGAAAATAATGGGATCCGGCAAAGAATGAATGTATATACTGATGAACTTACTTTATCATACAAAGATTATTCCTTTACCATTGAGTTTTCGGCCCTTGAATTCACCAATTCTTCAAAAAACAGGTATGCGTACCAGATGGAAGGCATATCTGACAGGTGGGTAGAAATTGGCAGCAGGAGATTTGTACATTTTACCAATCTGCCCGCCGGACATTACATTTTTAATGTACGGGGAACGAATAATGATGGTGTATGGAATAACGCTGGTGCTAGTTGCAGTATTATCATTCTTCCCCCCTGGTGGAGAAGTAAATATGCATATGTATCATATATAATACTCATCCTGCTAATGGTAGCCACAGTTATGAAGCTTCGGGAAAGAAGCCTGATCCGGGAGAAGAAAGTGCTTGAAGGAAAAATCAGGGAACGAACCACCGAAATAGCAAAACAAAAGGATAAGGTTGAAGAGAGTGAGGCAAAACTAGCATCCACCATTAGTTCCATTGATGATCTGGTGTTTGTATTGGACAGTGATGGATTTTTCCAGGAGTTTTACCACCTGGGGAAATATAAAAATCTGTATGAAGAAGCCGGCTTCATTATTGGAAAGTGTTTTGAAGAAGTGGATTTGCCAGCATTGGCTGTTCAAAGTTTGACAGAGGCTTTTAAAGCGTTGAAAAAAGAAAACGCTGTACAGGAATTTGATTATTATATTGAGAAAGAAGGAGAAGTGTTCTGGTTTAATGCAAAAATATCTCCGAGAAGGAATATCCAGGATGAATTATCCGGGATAACTATCGTTGCAAGGGATATTACAGAACGAAAGCAATCGGAGGAACAGCTAAAAGAATTAAATGCCACAAAAGACACATTCTTTTCAATTCTGGCACACGACCTTAAAAATCCGTTTTCAAGCCTGCATTCAATGAGTGGGTTGATTCTTCAGGACTATCAGAAACTGGAAGAAGAAGAAAAATTACAGGTGCTTAATAATATCCATAAATCGGCTGAACTAATTTACAACCTGCTTGAAAATCTATTGACCTGGTCAAATTCACAGCGGGGAAGGATAGAATATTCGCCTGTGAAATTTAATCTTACAAGGCTGATTGAGGTGAATATAAATTTACATCAGGCTCCTGCTGAGAAAAAAGGCGTGGTACTTGCCTCAACTGTAGAAGAGGAATTGTTTGCCTATGGGGACAGGGAAATGATCAATACGGTGGTTAGAAATTTAATCAATAATGCGGTTAAGTTCAGCAATAAGGGCGGGACAGTTGAGTTGGGAATACTGAACAGAAGTGAATTCTTTGAGGTAGTTGTGAGCGACCAGGGTATTGGTATATCAGATGAGAATGTTCAAAAGATATTTCGCATCGATCAAAAATTTAAATCACCCGGGACATCGGGTGAAACGGGAACAGGACTGGGATTGGTCCTTTGTATGGATTTCGTTGAAAAAAACGGGGGAGAGATATGGTGCAAAACCGAGGAAGGAACAGGGTCCAGTTTCTATTTTACCATACCCAGGCACCAGGAATAAATTAATGGTGCTGTACGTGATTTATGATTCAATCCTGTCCTGGTCCACCTTTGCTAACCAGCATGCGCAGGATAACTGATTCTGAATCAGGATTGCCCAAAATTACATCATCCTCCCTGAAACTTGCCATCAGAATATTCTGATCTGATTTTCGGTTATAGTCATAGATGATATATATGGTACCATCTTCCACCTGCTGACCATCCGGATATGAAACGCCTGAACGTTCATCCAGTAAAAGACCCCCTGACCAGGAACGACCCTCATCATGTGAAATAAATGCCATCAAGTGGGAACGGTTTGTCCGCAAATCAATTGGACCGTGTTTTACAAGAAGAAGGTTTCCTGAATTAAGTCGCCTGATAAAAAAGCGGGCAGTCGGGTGTTCTATCTTTGAAGGGATCAGAGGACTCCAGCTGTGGCCGTTGTCGGTTGAAATACTTTCACCTATTCCATATGTAGTGCGAACAAGCATCCATAAAGATTTATCCTTTCGTTCAACAATTATATGTTCATCAAAGCTGCGCACATCAATTGGCACAGTAGCAGCACCCCTCACATGCCATGTAGCCCCTCGATCAGTTGAAACAATCATCCGAGCGCTTCCATCTGCTAACTTCCACATTGATGCCGGTAAAATCCACTCTCCCCGTGAAGAGACAAATGGTTTGCACATCATCACACCATCCGTAAGACGTCTGGGTTCTGCCCATACCGGCTTTCTACTATCCGGATTTTTTGTTGTAATGGTCCATACTCCTGCCAATGTTCCATCTTTAATAAGAGACCACGTACCTTTATGGGATGTTGCCTGTGCCCAGAAAATCCAAAGTTTCCCGTCAGGATCATTCCAAATCTCAGGATCATAAGACCTTGCTGATCCCGGCCCATCGGGATCAATGGCAAGCACTTCTTCCCATGTTTGTCCTCCATCACCACTTGTAGCAACAACTACGTAATTATTGCTATCTTCTGCCGGTGTTACACCTGCGTACCATGTGGCCCACATACGGCCGTTCCGGCTAATTGCCAAACTTGGGATGCCGGTAAATTTTCTGCTTTCTGCCGAATGTTGCTGAGTGTTTGAAGGGGTTTTAATTATTTGGGGTGGGTCAAGAAATGATGTATTATCCTGCGCAAAAGATTCAGAATATATGATGCTGGTTAGAGCGACTAACCCAATAAACAGTTTTGGTTTCATACTATATAAATTTCCCAGACGACTCAGGAAAGATATGAATTTTACTCTTGCTTCCTGTTTTCAAGCCACCAGGGAAGTGCCATTTTCCATCCCAGGGCCCGATACGAAACTCCCCGTTGGGTCGTAAAGGTCAGAACTCGATCTTGTAGCTTATGTTGGGAAAAATAAATCCTTCTCCCTGGACTTCCACAGCCTGGGTTTCTGAATTGAAATAATGATCATAGATCGATTTTTCCAGCAACAGGTTTTTTATTTGTATTCCCCATGTTGAAGCATAACGGGGTTTATTGACCCTCAATGTTAATGTAAAATCAATGAAGAATGTGTTGGGGAAACGGCTCTCCCAGGCCCTTGAATAATCGTATACAACTTTCTGTTCAAGTCCGGATGCTGCCTCATCAACCGGATGCGTTCTTTCGCCTCCCTGGAATACCATCCTCGCATTAATGCCCAGGATTTTGGATTTATCCCTTCCCATGTAGAATTCCCTGCCTCCAAGCAGGTTGGTAACATAACCATAATCCCATCGGGTATTGTAGGTGCGGCCATCGCCGCCCCTGTATTTGGAATCGAATAGGGATCCGGTTACCAGGAAATAGTAGTTTTTTCTGAGATATTTTTCAATGGTTAAATCGATTCCAAGATTGGTCCCTGTCCCCTCATTGATCAATGAATCTCTGATAAGATATTCCTTTTTAAAGTTTATCATGGAATAATTACCATTCGGGGCAACAGGAACATTGTACAAACGCTGGAAATAGGTCTCAAGGTTCAATACCAGTTCCCTTCCCATCAGACGTTTATAAGCCAGGACGAAATGATGCGATCTGGTAGGGGAGAGTGATAAATTAGGCTGTGAAATAATACCGGGCGCTGTCTCGATACTGTAAAAATATGCTGAAAGGGGTTCGATTTGCCCGTGGTTTCCATAGGTCGCACTAATCCTGTTTTCATTGAGGAACCGGTATTCTATCCCAAAGCGGGGTTCAAATGTTACCGAATTATTCAGGAAGAAGAGCATGGAATTCACTCCTCCGGTAAGGGTCAGGCTCCGGTAAGGGGACCACCGGAATTGGGTAAATCCCTGCAGGTATCCGGTAGTACCATCCCCTGCATTCTCCTGGATCACGGGTAAACCAGGTATATCAGGATCTGCCGCACGTGCCTGGATATCATAGCTGCTTCTTCCTGCTACCAGTCCCGAGCGATTACTGAGCTTACGACTGAACCGGTGGGTCATTACAGACCGGAAACTCAGTAGCGATGTAAAGTTCTGGAGATATTCGTATTCCATGAAGCCTGTTCCCGGGACAAGTAATTCAAGTTGCTCACTGAACTGATTCAATGCTGCAGTAAGGGAGGTGTTTATTGCTGTATTTCCGGATAAGATGATCTTATGGTTTATGCCCCCTATGGCCATTCTCCCTTTCCAGGTATACTTAGTCCTGGTAGATCGGCAACTGACCTTCGGGAATAAGGTCTTTTAGCAGTGCAGTTGTTGCATATCTGTAATTTATAAGATAGGATGCCTTTTTCCCCTTCACAAAGGGACCTTCTCCGAAAACCTCTGCTCCAAGGGTTCCTATCTGCAATCCCCATCCCCTTTTTTCGTTATTGCCTGCCCGCAGGTTCATATCGAATACACCCGATAAGGCATTCCCGTATTCAGCAGGGAAGGCCCCGGTATAAAAATCTGAATTATTAAGAACCTGGGCACTCAGAATTGAAACGATCCCACCTCCCTCGACAAGCATGCCAGCGAAATGGTTGGGATTGGGCACACTGACACCCTCGACCCTCCATGCAACACCTTTTGGCGCATTACCGCGGATGGACAGTGCATTGTCATTCGGACTCCCCCCGGCTACCCCGGCAAAGGAAGCAGCCATTCGTCCCGGGTCATCAAAACCACCTGCATACCGTCTTGTCTCTTCAACTGTAAAAGTCCGTGCACTGAGTGTAGCCATATGGTTCAGGGGGATATCTTTACGCACCTGGGCTCTGACATCAACCGATTCAATTTCAGAAACTGCTTCCAGTAAACGGAATTCCAGGACAACGGGACGAGCTGAACTTACCAGTACCTCTGTAATCCCCTGAGGTTCATATCCGACAAACCTGGCTTCAACTGTGTACCGTCCTACCGGTACTCCGGATATCCGGAAAGCACCTTCATTGTCACTAATTGAGCCTTGCGAATAATTCTCTGATTTCAGGAGAATGGTAGCAGCGGGAAGAGACAGCCCTGTATTCCGGTCGACTACAATCCCCCGTACAGTCTGTGTTGGGACCTGTGCCTGCAGGGGGATAAAGTTCGTCGTCAACAGGATAAGAAGTGTGACCTTAAAAAGCCCGGGTTTGAGTGGCATGCCCAAATTTATGTATAATCAGGGCCAAATAAGTATAATCCGAGGGGCTTGGATGGAAAATGACAGGCAGGTACAACCCCACCTGTCAAATGAAATGAACTTTTTTTAAGTGTTTTGCTTATGTACCCTGTTCTCAAACCACCGGGGATAGGTCCTTTTCCATCCCAGGCAGAAGATCCCGATGGTATACAAGCCGATATTAAAGATACTGATTGAGAACACTCCAATTGAAAAGATACCGATGGAAAAAATTCCAATGGAAAAATTACCGGCAGCAAAAACACCACAGGCAAAATCCCCGGCAGCAAAATAGTTAAAACTGAAATCCCCGGCACTGAACTGGTTACCGAGCGTGAAATTTAAAATTAGTCCCGTTACAAGCAGAACACCAGCTGTAATAAGGATCCATGTTTTTTTCATGATGCAATGTTTTATGTTATTTAATTTTAAACACTGCAATGTTAGGATTATCCGGAAGTGTATTGGTAAAACAGGGATGGAATGCATTCTTATGTGATGAGATGCACAGTCTCGGGATAAACTGCTTAGTTATCCGGGATGGCAGGAAAGGTTTATGTGTCTTTTCGGATGGCTTCCCTGAAGGATTTTGAGTAATTTCTTGCGACAGGAATCTCCTTATCAAGGTATTTCATCTGCAGGCGGTAACCCTGGGAATTTCCATTTACTTTCTCTATGTATGACAGGTTGATTATATAGGCCCGGTGGCATTTGAACAGGTTGCCTGCTTCCTGTATTTGAGGTTCTATATTCTTAAGCGTATTGCGGATCAATGAGCGTACAATTTTACCCTCTTCAATGTACCAGGTATTTACATAGTTCCCCTCTGATTCAAAACAAATAAGGGTTGATGCCGGGGTCTCGATCTTCTGGTTCTCATTCTCCGAAGTGATCACCAGCTTATTATTATTCATCCTTCCGGCCGGGTGGTCTTCTATCAATTGATTGATTTCCCCTGAGGCGATGAGATTTTTATTCAGCAGGCGGTTATGTGATAATATAATTACCCCGACGATCGGGATTATAGCAATTGAAAGCGTAAAACCACCAAAAAAGAGAAAACCTTTAATGCCGGCCCAGTATACAATGGATAAGAGGTCGGAATACACGTAATTGCCTGATGAGATGGTGATAACAATCCATAGCAACCAGATAACCTCCCTGAATACTGTCCACCTTTCTTCCTTAAAGATCCCGGGGAAAATAAACGGCAGGAAGATCATGTTAACAAACATCACACAAAAGGTAACAAGCCCATAACCGGCCAGCAGTAATGATTTCCGTTCAGATTCCAGGTCATGCAAACCGAATGGTTGAAAGAATACCATAAAGAATGAAATAAACAGGCTGATGGATAGTATAATCCCCCATTTATTTAGGCTCAGCGGATAAGGTTTTCTGGCGTATTCGATAATGTTCATCATTTCAATTTATCCGGGCAAGCAGATACTTATTTATTCTTCGAAGCGCAGTCTTACATTTTCCAGGCTTTCACTTGAACCAACCAATGTTACAATATCATTTTTTCTTAATCTGGTATAACCATGGGAGATTATCATCTGACCACCACGGGTTACTGAAAGTACGATAATATCATGAGGCAGGCGCAAATTCCTTAAAGCCATTCCATGCAAGTTGGGATTTCGAACTTCCAGCATAACGGTATCCTGGTTTTCTTCCATACCCAGCAATAATGATGTTGCATGAGGTGAACGCACAAAATGGTCCAATAAGCTGACCATAGCTGTCGAAGGTTCAACTATCAAAGCTCCAAGTTCGTGAAAACGATTAAAATTTTCCCGGTCATGCAATCTTACTACAATATCTTTTGTTCCAAAATTTTCAAAAGCCTGTTCACAAATCTGGTAATTTTCTTCGTCGGAGAGCATTGTAACAATAGTCTCTGCCTTTGAGGCATCAAGTTCCTCCATAGCCTCCATGGAAAGACTGGAAATCTGGTGGATATTTATACCGGAGGTTTTCCTATCACCAATATCCGATTCTAGTGATGCAATTTTTACATTCCAGTTATGTTCCTGTAATTGACGGGCCAAGGCCAGTGACTGGCTTTCAAGACCAAATATTAATGCGCTGCGCGTAGTTCCCAAATCAGGCGTAATTGCGCGTACATGCCCTTCACCGGCATAGTTTATTGCCCATTTAAATAATGGGGGACCAATTAGCTGGTTCAGTACAATGACAGCAATAATAATAGTTGCAAACTCCGTTCCCCATCCGGCAAACTCTCCAACTACAGCAGCAGTCAGGCCAAGGCTGACACCAGCCTGGGTTACATAGGGCATCCACGCGATCCTGTTGAAACGAGCAGGATCTCCACCCAGTGAGACTCCCGCAAAGCCTGCTAATACCAGGGCTACCAGTCGAGTCACAAATAACGCTATGGCAATTGACCAAACTGTGGCCAAAACCCCTAATGAGATTGATGCACCTATAAGGGTAAAAAATATAACATATACAGCAGTTCTTGAATCATGCAATATTTTCAGAAACTCAATACGGTGTTTGCTATAGTTGGTCACAATAAAGCTTCCGATTATGCATATAAGCAATGGCTCTATAAATATTTCAAAATCAACATACTGAAGACTCCATATACGTATATAATCTGACAGGATAAATATGCCATATCCTGAAAGCAGGATCAATATGGTTTTTACAATTGTTTTTGTCCGTAAAGAAATAATGAAACCCAGCATTTTTGACAGGGTATATCCAATTATAAAGGCAATTAACAGATCAAATAATATCAGAATTATATAAATCAGGTTAAAACTTGTACCCATAATAAGGGCTTCTCCAATGGTAATGTTTACAGTGAATAAGATGATAACAAGGAAATCAGTCAATACAGTAACTCCGATTGCTGTCTGGGTGAACGGACCTTTTGCCCGCATCTCATGTACCACAGCTATTGCAGATGCCGGAGATCGTGCAATAAAAATGGTCCCGGCCAATATAGATACAGCAATCTTTGATTCAATATTCATTCTCTGCATAAAAGGAATGTATTCTGCAATAAAAAATACAGCCAGACTGCCTAAACTGAAGGTAATAATCAGCTGAGCTATAGTCATTCCTGTAATGCTCCTGAAACGGCTTCTCAATTCCCGCAAATATAGTTCTGCCCCTACAGTGAAAGCAATGACTGCAAGAGCAAAATCATTCACAAAATCAAGATCAGCTATAGCTTCCAGCGGGATCAGATTCAGAACGTATGGACCAGCAATTATCCCCATGACAAGAAGGCCCGTGACAAGCGGAAGCTTTACCCTTAAGAAAAGTTTGGATATTTGATTTGAAGCAACTGCAATTATTATAAAACCAGCTAAATAGATTAGAATTTGCAGATAATTCTCCATGTATATAACACAATGACTTATTGTATGAAGTTCAATATAACCCTTTTTAGAAGATTAATTTGAATTAGAAACAGCAAACATGATCAAATGTCCTCAAGCCTGACCAAGAATGCCCCGTCATTCGATATTTATACCTGGATACAATTTAGTACAAACATACCAAGATGTATGATGAAATAAATGTGAAACGTAGCTTTAAATAAGATTATTCTGTTAAAATTCTGGCATTAAAATGAAATATAAACTCGACAGGACTACATCGCGCAATTTAACAGTCAGATATTTTTTGACGTAAGGTTCTCTACTATCTTGAAACAACTGAAGTATATGGTTAACCTTATCCATTTGAAGGGAAGGTTTGTTGTGTTCCAGTTCACCTATAAAGCATAAACCTACTCCTGCCTTATCGGCAAGGTCTTGCTTTGTAAGCTATGATACCAATCTTACTGACAAATATCATTGACCACTCCTGGTGTGCCAAAATCACCTGTATAATAAACTGATGTGGATGTGCACCAGGAAGTACCTATAATGGCATCGGCGACATTGAACATATTTGGGTTCAGATTGATCGATGCACCTGCTAAGTCCGGGAAAAATTCCCCACCATAATTAACAGAGAAGATCAATTCTCCGGGAACGGTTTCG
>JAZGGT010000372.1:0-2528 GCA_036480555.1 Bacteroidales bacterium
GATGCGCCGGATCTCCTGGATACTTAATCCGGGAAAATATACGCTCAGCGACTCCATGCCCGAATTGTATACCCAAACGTTGGAGTGGTTCTCATCCGGCAGGTACGCATCAACAATTTCTATCTGAACAGGGATTCTTGAGAGTATCGTCCCACTTTCCCATACCTGTACTTCGGATTCATACAAACCTACAGGATATTCCCTGTCTCTCGGAAGGTAGAGGTCAATCCAGAATCCCTGGTTCAGGCTAGCTCTTCTAGGCAGGATGTTTACAATATTCTGATGCCTGTAGACTTGCTCTCTGGTAGGTGGGACATCCAGCGGAAAGCCCCCCTTCCCGGCGAGTGCATCAGAAGGAATAAGCGCATCAGGGATCCATCCCATCATTTCTTCTGGCGCAGAATTTCCTGAACCATAAAACCAGTTTGGTTGTGTAGGATTTTCAACATGGAGATAATGCTGGCTGAAAAATTCAATGTATCCCTGGTCCCCGTACGGGATTGCGCCGCTTCCTCCCATTACCATGCCTGATGACGTATGGATAGGTGGACTCATAGACAGTTGCAATCCCCTGGCACCTGTACTGTCCACTTCAACAATGACCTGGAATCCAAGTACCTCATTGTACAGTCCGCGAAGAAAGATCCTTTCCCCATCCCAGATACTGTTTCTGTTTTTTGAAGAATGTTCAGTATTGTACTTAAAAATCTTTTCACCATCGCCTAAAGCCCATGTATCTAAGATTTGGGCATTCATTTCAATAAAACATGACACAAGAATCATCGCAATGATTGTGTATTTTACAGTGCCTCTCAACTTCAATGTATTTTTCATCTGCTGAATGATTAGGTTCAGATATTAACAATACAATGCCAATATCCCGGAAATAGGGATTAAAATAGCGGCATTGACTTTATTTTTAAAGTTAATCAAAAAATAAATTAAGTACATTTACATGAAACCATACCTTATTTTTTTTCCAAAAAAATGCTGTTTTAGCTGACGACGCACAGTAGCCTATAATTAAAATTCAATAATTCTTCAGATATGGCAAATCCTCAGTACCGTAATAAAATTTCAGCAATGTATGTATTCGTAGATAAAGCTCTTCTGGTGGTAAGCTTCATCCTTGGTGGTTTCTTTTTCGGAGATGTTGTTTCAGGACAGAATATTTCCATTTCAGAAGAGCTCAAAACCATCAAAACATATCCTTATTCTGACCCTAACCCAATTCCATCTTTAGCGATGAATTCTCAGGTTTCTGTCTTCTATCCATATTTTGTTTTTGACGGCTACACCGATAAGAGTATTCTTAAGGACTGGAAGGTGGTTACACTGGAGAATGATTATATAGCCGTGACGGTGCTGCCTGAGGTGGGTGGGAAAGTAATGGGGGCTATTGAAAAATCCACAGGCGGGGAATTCATCTATCTTAACCATGTCCTGAAATTTCGTGCTATTGGGATCCGTGGTCCCTGGACCAGTGGTGGCATAGAGCATAACTTTGGTTTAGACCTGGGACATGCTCCCTGGACTGCATCAGAAGTCGATTATGTGTTGAAAGAAAATCCCGATGGCAGTGTGAGTTGTATTGTAGGTGGAATTGACCTGGCATCCCGTACCCAGTGGCGGGTGAATATTCACTTAACAAGGGATAAAGCCTGTTTCGAAACAAGAAGCTTATGGTATAATCCGACTCCAATGCATGGGGCTTATTTGTCATGGGAAAATGCTGCTTATAAAGCAACTGATGATCTGCAATTTTATTTTCCCGGCACCCATCATATTGGACATGGTGGAGATGTAAGTCCGTGGCCTGTTGATAAGGAGGGTCGTAACCTCTCTGTATACAAGGATAATAATTTTGGGACAAACAAGTCTTATCATGTTTTCGGGAAGTATCCAAATTGGTATGGTGGATATTATCACGATACTGATTTTGGAACCGGACATTGGGCTCCCTACAGCGATGCCCCGGGAAAAAAAATCTGGATTTGGTCACATGCACGTCTGGGGGCTATCTGGGAAGGATTGTTGACGGATACAGATGGACAATATATTGAAGCGCAGTCCGGCGTGAAATTTAACCAGGCATCCCCGCAAAGCGGTTTTAACAGCCCTTTTAATCAGCTTTTCATGCGCCCCTTTTATTCTGAAACAAAATCTGAATACTGGTTTCCGGTGAAAGAAACCGGAGGTATGGTTGAAGCATCACCTAACGGAACGCTGAATCTTGTTTCATCAAAAGATAGCCTGGAAATATATTTTTGTCCAAATATTCCGATTCAAGATAGTTTAATCGTGAGTTGGGGGCAATCCACATTATATAAAGAACTAATCCAGTTGCACCCGATGCAGGTATTTCAAAAATCTATTTCGTTGCCTGAGGGTGATATTCAGGATCTTACAGTAACTGTGGGACAAGGCCTGCTAAGCTTCACCACAAACAAAGATGAAAACATAATTACCAGGCCATTTGCGACCCCTCCAGGCCAGGAATTTAATTCTGCCGAGCATCTTTTCAGACA
>JAZGGT010000373.1:0-3863 GCA_036480555.1 Bacteroidales bacterium
GGCTTAAATGCAGGTAGGCTGTGGCATAAACACTATTATGCTGGATCTTGATCATGTTACCATTTCCCTTGCTATAGTCGGTCTTGATGACTTTTCCGTCTCCAATGGCCAGTACCGGAGTTCCAATAGGTGCCGCATAATCAACCCCAAGATGGGGTCTTCGTATTTTCAGGATGGGATGCAAGCGGCTGTGGGAGTAACGGGAGCTGATGCGTGAATATCGTAAGGGTGCCTTCAGAAAAGCCTTACGGAGGCTGTTGCCTTCCTGGTCAAAAAATGATTCTACCCCGTCCTGTATAAACGGGATGGCATAGAATTCATGGTTCGCATGATGAAAACAGGCTCCATGGATACGTCCTAATCCAATGTATGTTGAATCAACATAATGCTCATCAAAATCAATACTGAACCTGTCGCCGGGTTGCAGCCCAAAAAAATCAATGGTCCATGCATAGATCTCAGAGAGTTCAAATGCCAGCATGGGGTCCAGGTCATTATCCAGCATTGTATTCCAAAGGGAAGATTCTATTACACCTGAAGTTTGTTTTGTGCTGACAATTATCTCTTTTTCTTGACGCATGACATGCATACTATCAAGCAGGTTGAATAGAACATAATCCACAGGTGTATGCTCATACACGAAATATTGAACGGTATGTAAACTGTCCGTTGAACAAAATAACTTGTATGGCTTACCGCGCCGTATTTTTCTGAGATCGAATATATCCTTTGAAGCGGCTGCCAGGTTGTGTATGGTTCTGCCATCAACACCGAACTCATTCAATATAATTGACAGTGTCTGGTCCCTTTTCACTGTTCCGGAAATGGTGTAAAAAGAGTCAACCGGCAGGCCATACTCTCTAATAACAACCTTCTCTTCTTTAAGACTGTCAGGTGATTCCTGGATCAGGATCCCTTCTCCAAGTTCTGCAGGTTTGCTGATGAAAATGACTGTGACAGTAATGGCACCGGCCATTATAAGGAGCAATAGTATACTGATAATCTTAAGCACGTTTCTATCTCAATTTCAGATCACAATATTTATGATCCTTCCTTTTACGACAATGATCTTTTTAGGTTCTCCTCCATTCAGCCATTTGGTGGCAGATTCATGGTCCAGTACCTGCTGCCTGATCTCATCTTCCGGCATGGAAAGGGGCAACTCCAGCTTAAATCTCAGCTTCCCATTAAAAGAAACAGGGTATTCAAATACATCTTCTTTCAGGTATTCCTCATTGTATTCAGGAAACGGCTGGTTGGCAATGGTCGGAGGCTCACCGTGTATGCTCCATATTTCTTCAGCCAGATGAGGTGCAAAAGGCGCAAGCACCCTTGCAAAGGTAGTTGCTGATTGTTTAGTCACCTTGCCCTTTTTGATGCAATTATTGGTAAAGATCATCATCTGGGATATGGCTGTATTGAAATGCAATCCTTCAATATCCTGCTGTGCTTTTTTTATTGTCTGGTGCAGGGATTTGGTGATTCCTGGATCTTCCTCATCCTGGTGGATATTTTTCAGCTCAGTAAAAAACCTGTATGCCCTGCCAAGGAATCCAAAAACTCCTTTAACCCCCAGCTCTGTCCATGGTTTGGTGGCTTCCAGAGGTCCCATGAACATTTCATACAGCCGCAGGCTGTCTGCCCCGTAATTTTTCACCACGTCATCCGGATTGATGACGTTTTTAAGGGACTTAGACATCTTGGCCACGATCTGTTTCAATTCTTCCCCAGTCTGGGAATGGAAATACTTTCCATCCTTCTCCTTCACAAGATCGCTTGCGACCTTGGCACCGGTCGCTGATTCGTAGGCAAATGCCAGTATCATCCCCTGGTTGAACAGACGGGTAAAAGGCTCATCGGTGGAGACGATCCCAAGGTCATATAACACTTTATGCCAGAACCTGCTGTAGAGTAGATGCAGGACGGCATGTTCGGCACCACCTATGTACTGGTCTACGGGCATCCAGTACTGTTCAGCTTCCTTGGAGAATGGCTCATCATCATTCCGTGCATCTGTGAATCGCAGGTAATACCAGCATGACCCGGCCCATTGCGGCATGGTATTGGTCTCGCGGCGTCCCTTTCGGCCGTTGGCATTGGTTACAGAGAGCCAGTCCCCCGCATTGGCAAGAGGGGATTCCCCATTATCCCCGGGTGTGTAGTTATCCAGTGGAGGCAGTTCAAGCGGCAAGTCATGGTCATCCATCACCTCGATCTCCCCGTCTTCCCAGTGAATCACCGGAAAAGGTTCACCCCAGTAACGCTGCCGGCTGAAGAGCCAGTCCCTCATCTTATAATTAATCATTTCCGTCCCGAGCCCCTTCTCCTCCAGCCAGGCTATGGTTTTATTAATCCCATCCTGCTTTCTCAGTCCATTGATATCCAATCCACCGAAAGAACTCGAGGAATTGATAAAAACACCATCCTCTTCCCAGCATTCTTCACCCTTCACCACTCGTTCCCGGGTTTCTTCATCTGCCTCATCAGGATCCAGGATGGGTTTGATGAGAATGTTGAATTCAGTGGCAAATTCAAAATCCCTCATGTCATTGGATGGTACAGCCATGATGGCTCCGGTTCCGTAACCCATCAAAACATAATCTGCCACCCATATAGGGATATTTTCACCATTCACGGGGTTGATGGCATAGCTGCCGGTGAATTCCCCCGTCTTCTCTTTGGCCAGATCGGTCCGGTCCAGGTCTGATTTCAACGCAGCCTTTCTCTTGTAGCTGGCTATATCTTCTTTTTTATCCTCAGTAGTGATCTGGTTGACCAGCTCATGTTCTGGTGCCAGTACCATATATGTTGCCCCGAAAAGTGTATCGGGACGGGTAGTGAATACCCGGATAGTCTTGTCATGCCCGTCTACCTGGAAATCCACCTCTGCACCGATTGATTTCCCTATCCAGTTCTTCTGCATATCCTTTATTCCCTGGGGCCATTCCACGGTCTCCAGTCCCGCTAACAGCCTTTCAGCATAATGAGGGATTCGAAGCATCCATTGCTTGAGATTGCGCTTGACTACTGGGTTCCCGCATTTTTCATGGGTTCCGTCCGTCAGAACTTCCTCATTTGAACAAACGATCTTGTCATGCTCACAATACCATACCTGTGCATTGGCATAGTAGGCCAGCCGCTGTCTTTCAGTATATTCCCTGACCGCCATTTTTCCCTGCTGCTGTATTTCTTCCGGAATGGAAAGCTCTTCAATGGGCTTTCCCTTCTGCGTTTTCTTATCAAACCAGGTATTATACAGGCGGATAAAGATCCACTGTGTCCACTTGAAATAGTTAGGGTCTGTCGTGTTGATCTCCCTGTCCCAGTCGTATGCAAGTCCCAGGGACTTAATCTGCCTCCGGAAAGTATCACAATTCTTATTGGTGGTGATGGCCGGATGGGTCCCCGTCTCCATGGCATACTGCTCTGCCGGCAGTCCGAATGCATCCCAGCCCATGGGATGAAGCACATTGAATCCCTTCATCCGCTTATACCTGGCCACGATATCTGTAGCCGTATACCCTTCAGGATGACCCACATGCAGACCACTCCCGGAGGGGTAAGGATACATGTCCAGGATATAATACTTGGGTTTGGAATGATCTATTTCCACCTTGAAAGTCTTATTATCCTCCCAGTATGCCTGCCAACGCTCCTCTATATCTGTGAAATTATAATCCATAAATTGCTATGTTTCAATGAAAGAAGTACAAAAGTAAAAAACTTAAGCAGAAGTACATACTATGCCAAAAGCTATTTTTTTCTAAATTTGCAGGGCAAAATTCACACCTGCACACCCACACTCATACCTTCATGGTCCCGTAGTTCAATTGGATAGAATGCCAGATTCCGGTTCTGGTGGT
>JAZGGT010000374.1:0-2173 GCA_036480555.1 Bacteroidales bacterium
GCAGGAGGCTAAAGATTGCTGCTGTCAGATATTTCATGTTGTGTGATTCTTTACTACAATTTGTTAATATAAATGATAAAATATGTTTCAGCAAAGGTTGATAAATCGTCTTGAACTGATTCAGGTCGAGCTAATTGCAACAGGTTCAGATTAATTGTTTCATAAGAAATTTCAAAGAACGATTTATTGTTTTCCCAACTCAATCGGAGACTGTTCTTCCATTGTAAATGGCCTTAATCTGAATGTAAATTCATATTCCCTGGGCAAAACCCGGTATTTATTCAATACTGAGATGGCAGTACCTCCAACTCCGCTTATTTTGTGGTCAAGATTCAAGGTGACGGCATCAGATTCCTGCAGCTGGAAAGCATAATATGCCCTGGACAGGTTTTCCGTATCATACTTCTGTGCACTAAAATTGAACGGATCATCTCCGGAAACAAACAGGCCGATACCCTCCGGATTTGTTAATGAAACCCAAAACACATCCGTCCTGTTTCCGTGATCCTGAGGAATGATATAAGGTACATATTCATCCTTGACGGAACTTTGATATATGCCCATTTTCGCTCCTGTTTTCCTGTCTGGATAGGTCTCAAACGGTCCCCTTCCATACCAGGACATTTGCTGAAAGGATTCCGGCAGCTGCAGTTGCAAACCCACCTTTGGCAGCCAATGGGTCATATTACCCTGAGGTGCTGATTTTACCCTGATGTTGATTTCTCCATTTCCATAGATCGAATAGGTGTAGCAAACATCAAATCCTGTCGTATAATTATTTGAGGAAACACTTTCTGCTACAGTGATCTCTACAAGGGTTTCACTGTCCTGAACCCAAGCGAAATACTCCAGATCGTTATGAAGTTTATCCAGGCCAATAGACCGCCAGCCATTTGCCAGGTTCCTGCCCATGCCTGGCTTCATATGTCCCATATCCGATCTACCGGTTCCCCATGCATCCAGTTCATTGGCCAGGGGTGCCCTCCATACATTGAATCCGGGACCCTGCCTGATCAGTTCAACCTCCCTGTAAATGGCCGATTTCAGCAGGCCGGTAGTGCGATTGAATCGGTATGTAAAATCTTTGCCGGTGATGATGAGTTTGTCTTCTGTCTCTTCCACTTCCAATGGGGATAATGGTTTTCCCTTCATGTAATCCGGTGATTTGTAATAGTTTAATTCAAATTGCTCCCATGCAATTTCATGTCCCTTTTCAGCCCAGGGTGTTTTTTCAGCAAGCTTGAACTGTATTAAAAGGTAATAATGTACTCCGGATTGAATGACAGGTTCCGAATAGGGTACCCGGATGATTTTACTTTCAATGGGAGCAATATCCAGATCCAGGATGCCCTCCTGGATTATCTTTTCATCTGCTGTAACGGACCAGGAGACATCAAGTTCCTTTAAATTCTTGAAATGGTGCCTGTTGAGGATAAGGAATTCTCCCTTTTCAGGATTCACAGCTTCAATTACCACCGGTTGTGGCGATTTCTTCAATTGCCAGAGCTCGGGCTGGATACTCCGGTCGGGCCATACCAGTCCATATGTGCGACCCGGTATCCCGATGGAATAATAGCTTCCATTTCTCTTCACTTCTTCAAAATCCAGCCATAAGGAGGCTTTGGATTGCAGATCAGGAAGATCTTTGTACAGGTCCTCAATGGGAACCGGAATCTCAAATATCCGGACTCTGTCAATATCCGCGTGGCATAGATATCCCATGTGACAGTCGATGATCTCGGAACTTTTACCGATATTCACTGAATAAGGACTATCCAGGATCTCGCCTTTACAAGCCGCCCTGCCTTGTTCTTTCCCATCCACATATATAATCAGCTCCCTACTGTCATAAACTCCGGCCACATGATGCCATGTATGTTCCCAGTTGCCAGGGATACTGGTTTTAACAGAGTATTTTTTATTTGTATAAACATAAAATTCAAGGTTGGATGCATCTGTCTGGACAAGTCCGTACTGGTATTCACTTTTCGTAAGAAAATAGGCATATCCGTTCCAGGATTCGGGTTTTACCCAGAAAGAGAGCGTAAGCTTATTCCCTGAAATATCGAGTGCAGGATCACGGTAAACTTCCACCCAGTCATCGTGGCCGCTCAGTGAAAGGGCATTTCCGAATTCACCTTCTGTAAGGTGTGCTTTGTTCATCAGTGCACAA
>JAZGGT010000375.1:0-4982 GCA_036480555.1 Bacteroidales bacterium
TTTGACAATCCTTTATTCCCAAGGTATTCCGCCATTTCGGAACAGGCCTTAATAGCTCCCAGGTAGAGGCTGCCGGTCATCATATTGGGACCCAGGAAATTTATATCGTAGGTATTGTGCTGATCACCGCGGAGCACCCCTTCCTTTTTTGGATCCCAGGGAACCATATCTTTCACCCAGGCTGCTTCCCTGCTGTCACCGGAAGGTCCTTTCCATGCAAATTCCAGGGCCCGGTGGACAGATGGCCAGAGGCCAGCCAGCCAGAGACTGTCCCCGCTGAATTTCCATTCCCGGTAAACCCTCATGATACTTCCCATCTGGCCGTCTGCAGCCACATTCTTAAAATGATGCTCTCCAATAGGGAAGGTTGTCCGGAAACTTTGGTAGCCCGATTTATAGGTCTGAGTCAGAAAGGTTGTCTCCCTCATGTTCCTCTCCAGGGATGGAAACAGGCTGGCCAGTGTCTGGGCATAATTCCATACATGGGTGCAATTTCCCGGACAGCAACCGAAATCAAGTCCCAGTCCCTCCCAGGCATGCACATCCCCATTATCAACGCGCGAGAGAAGATTGGATGTCAGCATCGCCACATTGGAGGCAGCTGCATCAATCACTGCACCCGGAAGTGAACTCCAGTTCAGGTTATCGTAGAATTTCCTGCCGTATTTTACCAGTTCGGATTCATTCTTTACAAAAAAATCAAGTACTTCCAGGGCGTTGTTATATCCCCGGGCATAGTAATTACCTGCCATATGACCCGCAATTTCATCCTCACCGAATGCCTGAACGTTCTCAAACCTCCTGTTGGGAACCATCCAAGTCAGATAATACTTAATGGTGTCAGTCGCACCCGGTGCAAGCGCTCCATGTACCAGGATAGAGGAGACAAGCTGTTGCTGCCCCCCGTGCACAATACTGTCGGTAACTACCGGGAAATGCCCGTTCCCGGAGAACTCGCTCCAGAGTAGGTGGGCATCATCCCACCAGCCACCCAGAGGCCAGGCAGTCACGATCTCTTCCTTTCCATGATCTGTGGCCACTGCCATATTGCCATAATCCTCATGAGACGGATTGATCAGGCTCTCGAAATACACCCCGGATAGATTTTCATCCTGGATGGCAGTAGTCCTGATTCTGTGTCCCGGTTTAGAAGCCCGGTAATTCAGGTTCCCGAAGGGATTGGAAATATTAAAAGCCAGGGC
This sequence comes from Bacteroidales bacterium, assembly GCA_036480555.1. GTDB lineage: Bacteria > Bacteroidota > Bacteroidia > Bacteroidales > SM23-62 > SM23-62. The sequence continues at coordinate 1,203 of JAZGGT010000375.1, forward strand.
GAATTCCATGCTGCGATCCGTGGGATTGGAAACCGTCCATGTAAATGTACCCACCGGGATGCTGCTGTTGGGGACATCGAGGGGGATCATGGGACTGAAACACTCCAGGCCGATATCAAGGGGAACCCTTTCGTCCTCGAACTCGAGCTTGATAAATGGTGGTGCACCGGTCCACTGCAATTCCTCGAACCTCGGAAGTCCCGAAAGCTGTTGCCTGGGCACTCCAAAACCGTTGGTAAAATTATCGAAGTGCCTGCGTTCAAGTATTATTGCCCCGGGCTCATTATCGCCATCATTGTACCATAGGGAAAAGAAAGTCATATATGGAGGAAGCTCATCCCTCTGGGCCCGGTTGAAAATCTCAAATTCCAGGATATTGCCCCTTCCCCCGATCAGGATATTGCCTGTTCCGATCCCGCCAAGCGGATAGAAGATGTTTCGCAGGTTTTGCCCGGTGTAAACAGGTAGCCCGCCTGCAAGTCCAGGTTCCTGCCTCCTTTCATCCTTGCTGCATCCAACCTGTAGTAAGGCCGAGAGCAAAACGGTAAATACCAGGATTCGATTCTTATCTTTCATTGAATGGAAAAATCTCTGATTCTGAACGGACATTCTCAGTATATCCTGTGAGTTCCTTTACCAATTCGGGGTATTCTTCCGACAGGTCTTTCTTTTCGCCCGGGTCATTCTCCAGGTCATATAACTCCTGCTTTCCTCCATCCTGCTCGAAACAATTATTTCTTACCAGTTTCCATTTCCCCCTGCGAAGGGCTTGCTTTCCTCCAAGAGATGGAAATTCCCAGTACATATACTCATGGCTTGATTGAGCCTGCCCGAGTAGCTCAGGCAGATAAGATATTCCGTCTATACCGGCAGGGGCAGCTATCCCTGCCAGATCACAGGCAGTGGGGAGAAAGTCCCAGAATGCACTTACATGGACTGAAACCCTGCCTGGTTTTATCGTTCCCTTCCAGGTCGCGATCAATGGGACCCGGATCCCGCCCTCGTAAACATCTCTCTTCCCTCCCCTGAAAATTCCATTCGAATTGAAGAATTCCGTAAACTCTTCTCCTGGCATGGGACCGTTATCACTGGTGAAAAGTACAAGTGTACTGCCTTCGATTCCCAGCTCTTCGAGTTTTTCCATAATCATACCGACACCTCTGTCCATCCTGGTGATCATGGCTGCGTACCGCTTGGTATCACCGGGCCAGCTCTCCTCCGCATATGGGTCAATATCAGGAACTTCCATGCGTTCACCCCTGGGCGCTTCTCCATTATCATGTGGAATTGTAAATGGCAGGTATAAGAAAAACGGATGATCATGGTTTTCATCAAGGTAACGCAATGCATCCTCGATGAAAAGGTCATGGGAGTAGGCCGATTTACGTGTTGCATAACTACCGAGTCCCTTATGCCATAATGAGGTATCCAGGTATTGGACCTCGTTATCAAGGTATTCCCTTTCCCCGTTCCTGAGGAGGTATTCCGGGTAATAATTATGCGCAAGCACCTGGTCGAGGTAACCATAATAATAATCAAAACCCTGTTTCAGGGGATCACCGGTAGAGTTTTCAATTCCCAGTCCCCATTTCCCGATCATGGCAGTTCTGTAACCGGCGGACTGCAGCAGCTTGGCCACAGTTATGGTTTCCGGTGATACCGGCCATTGTCCGGAAGGTTCAGCCTGACGGTTCCCCCGCACCTCAGCATGTCCCATATGATAACCGGTCATCAAGGCACATCGTGACGGAGCACAGACGGTATTGCCGGCATAATGTTGTGTAAACCTTATGCCGGATAAGGCCAGCCTGTCGATACCGGGGGTTTGAATGATCTCCTGTCCATAGCAGCCCAGGTCACCATAGCCCAGATCGTCTGCCATGATAAAAATGATATTGGGACTGGTCTTTTCTTCCCCGGTGGGACCACAGCCGATCATAAAAACCATAAGGAGGAATGCACTAAAGAGGCCTGAAATACGAATCGTATGATGGTGTATCATGATATATTATGCATATGTTCAATCAAATATACTCATAAAAAGTTCTATGGAATTTAGTTTACCTGACCACTGAGGACGAATTGAGAACTATATTCTTTAAATTTGAGAATCATGAAACGAATGAAGAGAAGAAATTTTATCAGGGGACTCGGACTGGGTTCTGCAGCATTGGTCACCTCTAAGAACGCGGGATTCAATGTGGGATCAATCAACACCCCCATACCCCCATTTGATTACGGGAAGATCCTGAGCCTGGATGATGCAAAATCAGAAGAAGGATTGATCATGGTGCGGATCGAACTGAAAGACAACCCGGACAAAGAGCCATATTTCCATAAAGGGAAGATCAAGGTTAAGGATGCTGAGATCCGGAGAATAAAATCCTATTTTTTCGAACAGGATGAGGACGAATTCAGTGGAGATCTTTCCACCTATGAAGTGTATTTACACGAGAATGATGCAGAGGTGATCGTACTCTGGCTTGCAGGTGCCTCAACCGGCACAGGGATATATTTACAGGGCCGCAACAATTGTCAATTCCGGATCTCCGATCTCCTGGAAAATGATGAGGTGGAATTCGAATGCGATGGGATGAAGATCAAGGCCAATTTATTGCTTGACAGGGAGATTGGAGAGATCCGTCTGGCAGATTTCGGGGCAGAGGAACCAGGTGAGAATTTTGATTTTATTGCGATGGCAGATCCACAGGGGGGATACCCTGATGATGAGAAGCAGCTCGATACCCGTATGAAGATCCATAATGCCTTTATACAGGAGAGTGTGGCCCTGGCCAACAGGGTTGATTTCGACCCATTGTTTACGGTTGTCATCGGGGATGTCTGCGATAAGTGGGGTTATGAAAAGGACCTTCGGCAGATGAATGCGTTCCTGTCTGAATTGAACTCCCCCGTCATCTACGGGATCGGGAATCACGAAACCCTGCTTCGGTCTGAATTCGGTCCGGGATACAACATGCAGGCTTTTAATCATTTTATTGCGGCACAAAAAGCGATGAACGGGCTGGATAAGCTCCTGTATTCCTTTAATGCAGGGAGCTGGCATTTTGTGGTCTGGCCAGACCCTCTGCGGTCCGGTTTCTGGGAAACACATCCACAATATTTTGACTGGCTTGAACGGGATCTGGAAAAATACAGTGATAGGCCTGCCATGGTATTCCAGCATGTACCTGTCCACCCTGCAGGAATATCACCCCATATCAACTATGCAGAATCAGTCTTTGTCAAACGTACCTTCCTGGAGATCCTTTCCAGGCATGGCAATGTAAAATACTGCCTGAGCGGGCATGTACATATTCCGGTCAGGGCTTCTTTTAAGACAGCGGTTTCCTATCGGGGAATTCAGCTGATAAACCTTCCGGCTGCAGGTTACCGTCCACGCGCTTTCGGTGAAGAGGATTATTACGGTGGGCCCACACAGGGGATAACCATGGTACATATCCGGGGTACCGAGGCTTCCATACAATACAAAACGGTCACCGAGGAGTTATTTGATTATCCACCTGAATTTCCGGCATTCGATGAAAAGGCCTATCCCTTATGGCTTCAGTACAAGTGGGAATTACCCTCCAAAGATCGGATCGTAAACGGGTATTTCAATGATGGATTGAAGGGATGGGCCAGGAGATTCGTTTACCAGGAAGACCATGATCCTTCAAATTTATGTGAGATAAGGCCTTCCCCGGGGAATGCAAACGCCCGTTCTCTTTATCTCTTTGCAAGAAAACGGGGGTACATGGCTCCCGGACAGGACCGTCTTCC
>JAZGGT010000376.1:0-3651 GCA_036480555.1 Bacteroidales bacterium
TAATTTGTCTTGAATGGAGGTCATCAGTCCCTCCAGCTTTATTTCCAGTTTTCCCAATTGCAGCTTAAATTCCTTAATTGAATAGTTGATCTTGGTCCGAAAAGGAAAAAGAAAATCAATGATATCCTCAACGAAGGTATAGGTTTCCTTGGCTGCAGGCCACTCTTCAGAATTACTTTGGTTTAAACTGTAAAGGTAATCGGGGAAATTATCAAGGTTTACTTCCATGATCTGTTGATTTTTCAGGGCAATATAAAGAAATAAAATCAGGAAATGGTGTCCCGTGGCCGACAGATCAGTTACTTTTTCCAGCAGTGTTCAATTGGAAGTTGAACTTTAGCGAGAAAATATTGGAATAGAGAGCAATGGATTGATCCGAGATGTCAGTAAGGGCATAATCAACGGTAAAATTACGCCAGTGTATTCCAAGTCCCAGGCTGGGCTGAAAATCAAAGGATTTCTGGTTCTCAAAATCAGGGATCATCTGCATATTGCCGATGCCCAATCTCAGAAAAACGAGCTTATTATAATCAAGCTCCATCCCCAGATGTGGATCGATACTCAGAAAACTGGTACTGGCCAGTACATGTCTTTTACCGTCAAATGTCACATCGGCATTCAATTCTGCCAGCAAACTGAATTTTTCACGCAGCCTGAAAGACCTTGCAGCACCCAGGATAATCCTGGGCATAGTAAGTTCCAGTGAATTGGAAGGTATTTCATTACCGGTCGCCAGAAAAACCTCTTCCAGGTCTTCCGTGTTAAAACTCCAGGCATTGAATGTCGAGGTCACATCCCTTGCATTCGCCCCGAAATGCCATTGGCGTAGTCTGTATTGAATCCCCAGGTCAAAACCGAATCCCCAGGCTGTTGCAAAATCACCCGTTCGCCTGTATATCAGTTTGGCATTGCCTCCGAATGACAGTCCTTCAACCTTTGAAGATCTTGCATAGGAAAACAAAAAACCATAATCGGCAGCAGAAAAGGTGGTGATCCTGTCATACCTGATATTCCCGTTATTGTCTATGAGTTCCAGGGTATTGGGTATATCATCCACGCCAAAGCGAATAATGCTTAGTGCACCCACAGATCTGTCATCAATCCGGATGGCAAATCCGGCATAATCGTACTTGGCAATACCTGCAAAATATTCAGCATGCATGAGGCCAATATCCATATCCCTCTCGATTCCTATCAAGCCAGCCGGATTCCAGTAACCAGCTGTAACATCCCCTGTACTGGCCACTACTGAATTAGACATCCCGAAGGCACGGGCACCCACACCAATGGAAAGGAATTCATTGCTGTATTTGGGCACCTCGGCCAGTAATCCGGATACCATGAAAAGTCCGGTCAGGGATATTAATATCTGGCGGGTCATGTAATTACAATGGGTGAATTTTACGAGTAAACTAATCTTTTTAACTTACAAATCCCTACTTTTATTGTAATAATCTGCAGCCTATTTACAATGAGCCGTATCCAGCCTCTCAGGCAGCATCTTCCTAATCTGCTTACCCTGTGCAATCTTGCCCTAGGATTTCTGTCGGTGATAATGGCATTCGAGAACCATTTATTATTTGCATCATGGCTTATACTGCTGGCAGCCCTGTTTGATTTCCTGGATGGCTTCGCTGCAAAAATGCTGGGGGCCATATCCGAATTCGGAAAACAACTTGATTCACTGGCTGATATCATCAGTTTTGGGATGGCTCCGGCTTCCATCGTTTATAAGCTCATGGAATACGCACTCAGGAACGAACTTCCGTTTACCGGCCTCTCCGGTGCAAACCTTGTGGAACGTATATACCTGTATTCACCCATGCTCCTCGTTCTTTTTGCAGCGATCCGTCTCGCAGCTTACAATATCCAGGATGACCCGGCCGGATTCCTGGGATTGGCCACACCGGCGGCGGCCATCTTTTTTGCAGGACTGAGCATGGTCGTGATATCTCATCCGGAATCCGGTTTCACCACCTTCCTGCTACGGCCAAATTCTCTTCTGGTGACCATACTGATCATCAGTATTTTGTTGATTCTCAGAATCCCTATGTTCTCTCTGAAGTTCCCCGGATTCAGATGGAAAGGAAATGAGATTCGATACCTTTTTATTGCCGTTTCTCTTATTTTATTGATAATATTGCAGGAAATTGCATTGCCGGTAATTATCCTTGTCTACCTGTTGCTGTCTTTTATATCATTGCTTAGCAAAACGAACAACCAATGAAGTATATCGCAGAAATTAATGTTATGCCCCTGAAGGCCCTACTGGACCCACAAGGCAAAGCTGTTACCAACAGCATGAAGAACCTTGGTTTTAACGAGGTTTCAAATGTCAGGATCGGGAAACATATTACCCTCGAGATCGAAGCAGGATCAGAAGCTGAAGCCGGCAAAAGAGTTGAGGAGGCCTGCCAGAAGATCCTCATCAATCCCATTATTGAGGGATTTGATTTTACCCTGCATACCGAATAAAAAATATTACCTGCATGAGATTAATAATTGCCATTCTGAGCCTTTCACTCATTATTCTTATTCCCTGTCACTTAAATGGACAAACGGCCATCACCCCCCAGGAAACCGAGATAGGAATTGAAGAACATCTCGATGAATATGTCCCTCTTGACATTATGGTTATTGACGAAAAAACCCAGACTACAAATCTGGCTGCACTGATCGACAAACCTACCATCATCAACCTGGTATATTACCGTTGTCCCGGCATTTGCAGTCCCCTGATGGAAGGACTGGCAAATGTAATGGATAAGGTGGACCTGGAACTGGGAAAAGATTACCAGGTACTGACGATCAGTTTTGATCCTCGTGAATCCATTGAACTTGCACATCGCAAAAAGAACAATTACCTGAACCTGATGTCAAACCCCGAACCTGCCAGGGAGCACTGGAAGTTTTTTATCTCTGACAGTGCCAATATAGCCAAGCTCACCAATGCTGTTGGTTTTAAGTACAAGCGGACGGGGAATGATTATCTGCACGCAGCATCCATCGTGATAGTCAGTCCGGATGGCAAGATCACAAGGTACCTGAACGGCACCTATTTTCTGCCTTTCGAAATAACCATGGCCATCACAGAGGCTTCGCAAGGGATCTCTGCTCCTACTGTGAACAGAATCCTGCAGTTTTGTTTTGCCTATGATCCGGTGGGACAGAGATATGCACTCTCAATGACACGCGTGGCATTGCCGATCATTTCAGTAAGCGCTGTCATCATTGTTTTGATACTGGTGTTCCGGACCTCCAGGAAAAAGAAAATTCAGCCTTAGATTATGTCATCGCTACAGTATACCAGAAAAGAACCGAGTTTTTACGAGGTAAAAAAACACAAGGGCATATTTGCCTGGATCCTGTCAACCGATCATAAACGGATCGGTTTGATGTATATGTACCTCATCATGTCCTTTTTCACTGTTGGGGCTGTACTCGGACTGCTGATGAAGCTTGAGCTAATCGCCCCGGGTAAGACGATCATGGAAGCCCAGACCTATAACGGGTTTTTTACCCTTCACGGCATCATCATGATCTTCCTGATCGTAATTCCTGGACTGTCCGCTGTTTTCGGTAACTTTTTCCTGCCCATCATGATCGGTGCAAAAGACGTGGCCTTCCCCAGGCTCAACCTCCTGTCCTGGT
>JAZGGT010000377.1:0-6198 GCA_036480555.1 Bacteroidales bacterium
CAGGATATTAACCGGCTTTGCCAGGCAGTAGAACTGGAAAAAGGCCTGTCGCCTTCACTCCGGTTCAACTATTTTATCGATGGACAACACACGGATATGAAGGGGTATTGCGGCGGCTATGTCTGGGTAGAAGGATATTCCCGCAGCAACAAGGTCCTGAACCTCATGTATTCAGTGAACAAGATCTGGGTGAATATTGGGGGACAATACAGCAAAAATCGCAGTGTACCTACTGTCCAGATGGGACTCCTCAACAGGACAGATACCTGGAATGAAAGCCTGTTGAACATCCGGGAAGATCATGACGCCCACAGCCTGGGCAGACCATTCCTGGAACTGGATATTGACCGGCTCATTATAAACCTTGGTGTCTGGAACATCAATGATGGGGATGTGCAGCCATTCGGTATATATTTCAATGGCTTCAGTCTGGATTATGACCAGCCTGGATCCAGCCAGGCAGGTGGTATACGCATTGATCCCAAATCCAAAGAAGATGAATGGTGGCGCAACAAGATCTGGCCCTTGAAAAATATCGCAGGAGAGCACCGGTACATCATTGCCACACAGAAAATATAACCACAGCCCGGCGGTTGATCATCTATCCTTGGGAAGGCGGTCCCACCAGGTCCGCTTCATAATAATCACACATACTGTGATGACGGCAAGTGTGATAAACAAGGGTCCGTTTTTTCTTAAAACAAGGTACATAGGTGCCAGGACAAGAAAGGTTTGTCCAATGGTACCGACGGCAATATTGAAGATGTCCATCCGCAAACTCTTATTGGGAATGAATTCAGGATCCTCCTGCATGACCTTTTCACGGATGGGTTTCCAGAATCCCCAGGGATTAACGGTGCGATAGAATGATTTAAGCGTTTCCTCATCGGTTGGTGGAGAAGTAAAGGTACCTGCAATACATCCTACGACGGAGATGACCAGGATAAGCGGGAAATAATACAGGTCAAGGGTTTTCGAGAAGATAGATGGAAATACAAGGGCAGGGATCATGCCTGCGATCATTCCCCAGAAAAACCCGTTTCCATTGAACCTCCACCAATGCCACTTAAGTAGATTGGCTGCGAGATAGGCTCCCCAGAGGGCTGATACTATCCACTGCAGCAAACTGTTTACATCCTTTGAGTAAAATCCGAAAATAATGCTGATAATCACGGTGGTGATGCCCGCCAGGTAGTTGACATTCCGGATTTGCCGGTTATTGGCCTTCGGTTTCATGTATTTCAGGTAAATATCATTGGTCAGGTATGCCTGGGCTGCATTCAGGGTTCCGGCAAAGGTTGACATAAAAGCTGCAAGCAATCCCGCAAGCAGCAGTCCCAGGAGTCCCACAGGCACAAACTGGCTTATGGCTGATGGCAGGATCTGTTCAAAATCGATCCTGTTCCCTACAATCAGGTCCAGCTTGTCATAATACAGTAATCCAAGCACTACGAAACCGGTGATCATTATGTACCTGACCGGCATCAATATAACAGATACAAAACCACTCATTTTGGCGGCATCTGAGGGTGACCGTGTCGAAAGGATCTTCTGCATATCGTAATTTGGCAGTGGACCCGCAATAGAGACCAGGATACCCTTGAATACCATCATCATGAAAAATATGGAGAACAATGAATAACCGTCAGTCCGGATCTTTTCATTTACCTCGTCGATGATACCCCTCCAGTCAAGGTTAAGTTTCCAGCCAAAGAGCGGGTTGAGCCATCCATCCGGCACATTCAGGGTAGTTCCTGCCAGTTCTCTCATGGCAATGATACCAATGACGATGGCCGAAACGGTCATTATGATGTATTGGATAAGGTCAGCCCATACAATGCTTGTCATCCCGCCCAGGACCGTATAGAATACCGCAAACAGTGTGAATACTATGCCATAGACATGTGGAACATGTTCCGGTCTGACCTCAAAAGGTATAAAACGGGAAACCATTTCCCAGGGGATGAAGATCTCCATGAATTTTCCCAGTCCGATGAAACCATAAGCCAGGAAACCCAGGCAGCTGATCAGGGCAAAAACAACGACAATGATATGGGACTTCTTTGCATCCCTCAGGGATCCAAAACGCGTGGCCATCCATTCGGCTCCCGTTGTGGCATTGGATCGCCTAAGCCACATGGACAGGTAGACCATCAGGAAAACCTGGTTGAATACCGGCCAGAGCCAGGGAATGAAAATGCTTTTCAGTCCATAGATAAAGCCTATGGCTACCAGCCACATGGTACCTGAAATATCGAACATCCCGGAAGCATTTGAAAGTCCCAAAAGGTACCATGGGAGGGTCTTCCCGCCCAGCAGGTAGGCTTCTTTGTTCCTATTAGCCCTTTTCCTGACCCAGAGGCCAATGAAAACCGTTGCGGAGAGATAGACGAGAATGATTGCGATATCTACGGTTTGTAATTGCATGCTTTTGTTATTTGACATTGAAATGCTTATAATATCCCTAGGAGATTCCGGCAGCACTCCTACCCCTGATTGCCAGCAGAATTGCTTCTGTGGTGGTGGCCCCAATCCGTGTCACGCCTAATTTCCTGACCTTCAGCGTCTGATCATCCATGGTAGGGTAAAGCAGCGAATGATCAATCATTTTTGCAATATCCTGTTCTGTTACTTTACTCATTATTCAGAAATTTTGCGTTAATATTCTATATGTAAGGTTATCGTCATGCAAGCTGATCTCTCAGTCCATCATATGCAGCCTGTATTCCGGAAGGTTTTATCCTGTGGGAATAATTGGGTTGAGTAACCAGGATCTTTTTTCTTTTCAGCATTTTTGGCTGGGCTCTGATAAGAATCAAAATTACCGGAACAGGCCACTTCCCAAGTCCGCCATTTTATTAAATAAGTCAGCTATATTACCAAATATACAATCAAAATAGCATACTAATTAACGAAAATAGCTGACCTATCCCAACCCGGATCAGTATATTTTTGGAATATAATTATCAACTCCTCCCGGAATGAAACTCTCAATTAAGGAAAAAATTGGCAACAGCATCGGAGATTTTGCAGGAAGCAGCCTGTGGCAGACAAAGGCTTTCTTTCTCCCAGTCTTTTATACAGACGTCTTTCTCCTGCCGGCCGCAAATTGATCGATATAGAAGAAGAACTGAATGAGAGAAGAGAAAAATAATATGAGGTTCAAAGATAGATTTACCGCCCTGGTGCTCGTGGAACTTTTGCTGGTGCTGATGCATTCATGCCACAGTAACCCGGATAGCTGGAATCTCAGGTCCCCGGATAAGAAAATCACAATATCAATCAACAAACAGGGCAACCCGGATACAATGGATGATATGCTCTTCTATTCGGTATCCCTGAAAGAAAAAGGGAACCGCCTGCAGGTTATCGAGCCTTCCCCACTGGGTTTGGAACGGGAAGACGGACGTTTTGTTGAAAACCTCCGGTATTTATCATCAGACCTTAAAAAAAATGTCCGGGAGAACTACCGCCTTGTGTCGGGAAAACACCTGGATTGCAGTAGTGAATACAGTGAACTGGTGATCCATTTTCAAAATCGCGGGGGTGAAAAAATAAACCTGGTTTTCCGTGCCTTCGATGACGGAGTTGCATTCAAGTACCGGTTCCCGGGACAAAAGAGCCATGAAACGAGAGTACTCAGGGAATTAAGCGGTTTTAACCTGGGTACCGGTCAGGCATGGGCCCATGCCTATGATACCATAGCCAGATGGAGCCCCGGTTACGAAACTTATTATGAGGGACCAATGGAGATAGGAACATCGGCCCCCCTGAATAAAAATGGCTGGGCTTTCCCCGTGTTATTTAAGACCCTCGACACATGGATCATGATTTCAGAATCTGATCTTGACGGGACCTATGGCGCCAGCCATTTGTATTCTGGATGCAACGACGGCCTTTACCGGATTAAGTTTGCAGAGGCTGAAGAAGCAATGGGATATTATGAAAATACATCTCATTCAAAAATTCCCTGGGAAACCCCCTGGAGATTTATGATTATAGGGAATGACCTGTCGGAAATTGTTGAATCAGATATGGTAACTGACCTGGCGGATCCTTCCAGGTTGGAGAATACCAGCTGGATAAAACCTGGAAGGGCTTCCTGGAGCTGGTGGTCAGAAAGCGATAGTCCCCGGGATTATAAACGCCTGCTGCCATTTATTGATTTTGCAGCCGAAATGGGATGGGAATACAGTCTTGTGGATGCCAACTGGAACCACATGAAGAACGGTTCAGTTGAAAAGCTGGCAGAATACGCAAACGAGAAAGGGGTTGGACTTCTGCTATGGTATAATTCCGGGGGAAAACATAATGAAGTTCCGGAGGAGCCGCGTAACCTTATGGATGAAAGAGAGATCAGAAGAAATGAATTCGAGCGTATCAGCAAGATGGGAATTAAAGGAATCAAGGTGGATTTTTTCCAGTCAGATAAAGAGGAAATAATCAAACAATACATTGAAATCCTGGAAGATGCGGCTGATTACCAGCTCGTAGTAAATTTTCACGGGTGCACCCTGCCAAGGGGCTGGAGAAGAACCTGGCCGAATCTGCTTACCATGGAAGCTGTTCGAGGTAGTGAAAGTTACAAATACGACAGGAATTATCCCCAGGATGCACCATCCCACCTTGCTACTGTTCCTTTTACACGAAATGTAGTGGGACCCTGTGATTATACACCGGGAGGGTTCTCAAACAGCACCTACCCCCACCTCACCACATATGCATTTGAGCTGGCTCTCGCGATTGTAATTGAATCCGGGATTATGCATTATGCCGATACTCCTGGTAAAACGCGTGATCTCCCGGATTATGCGCAGTCCCTCCTCAAAGAACTGCCCGTTTGCTGGGACGAAACCAGGTATCTGGCGGGCTACCCAGGTAAGGATGCCGTAATTGCCAGACGAAAAGGCGAACGCTGGTATATTGGGGGAATTAATGGTGAATCCGTGGAAAAGGATCTGACCATCAATCTCGAAACGCTTATGCCTGCCGGGACAGAGATGGAGATAATCCATGATGGTGAACCTGCACAACTTCAAAACAGCAGGCTGACAGCCGGTGAAAGTACTTTCAAAGTCCATTTAAAACCCTATGGGGGATTTGTCGCAACCATTGACCTGAAAGATTAATATCAATTTTTCAGGTCCGCTTTCCCAGATTTTTATAAATTTGGAGAAAGGGGATTTCAATATCCTATTATGGTATGAGGCGGGTGAAGTTTCAAATTATATTATTCCTTGGGGCGATTTCGCTTTCAATATGCGCCCAGGACAACTACATTCGTTTTCACAGTATCAACCTGGAGGATGGGCTCTCCCATAGCCTTGTCTCCTCTTTTCTTGAAGATGATCTGGGCTTTATGTGGTTCGGCACCCAGGACGGGCTCAACCGGTATGACGGGTATGAGTTCAAGGTGTATCAGGCGGGGAAAAGCAAGCACACACCCTCCAAAAACTGGATCACGGATATTTACAAGGACCATTTTAACCAGATCTGGATCTACTACGAGGGGAAAGGGCTTGACCGTTTCGATCCCCTGCATGAGGTGTTCCATACATACAAGCCTGACAGCCTGAAACCGGGATCCATTTCCAGTGATAGTTACTATGGGATCCATAGTTTTAATTATTCTGTCTTTTTTGAAGATTCTGACAGTAACCTCTGGATCGGAACTGACAAGGGATTGAATAAATACATCCGGAAAAATGACCGTTTTGAGCACTTCAGGCATGACCCCCGGGATCCCAACAGCCTGACTGATGACCGCGTCATCACAATGGCTGAGGATCATGAAAACAAGCTATGGATCGGTACCGATAACGGCCTGAACCGCTTCGACCCCCTGACCGGCAGGTCAACCAGGTTCCTGCCGGATCCGGATAATCCAAATTCCCTGAAAGACAGTACCATAACTGATATACTGGTCTCATCGGATACTTGTGTATGGGTCGGGACAGAAAGAGGCGGTCTTCACATCATTGAATATGCATACGGCGCAGATTACAGGATCTCAAATTTGATTAGCGAGCCCCTGAATGTAAATCTTGTACCCACCGTGTACAAAATCTATAAAACACAGCGAGGAAAAATACTGGTTGGGACAATCCAGGGACTCTATCAGATCAAAAAGGTAGACGGATCTTTCCGGGCAAGCCTTTTCCCTGAAATGAGGAATATACGGATCGATCATATAGTCGA
>JAZGGT010000378.1:0-11975 GCA_036480555.1 Bacteroidales bacterium
CTGATCATATACCTGGCGGAGTCCATTGACTTTTTATCGGTACTTTCTTCAAGCATATGCATGCCTCCCGAGATTGCGCTGAGAGGATTGTTTATTTCATGGGCTATGCCTGATGTAAGCGTGCCCAGAGAAGCCATTTTCTCCGAATGAACAAGTTGTTGCCGGGTAGATTTCAAACGGTCCAGTGTCTCTTCCAGTTTCATGGTCCGCTCTACAACTTTTTCCTGGAGGAGATGTGTGAAATTCTGCTGCATCAGCAGGTATCTGTCCGCAATGGCAATAATGAATACTATGATCTGGACCATATAACTTGCCTTGATCGAGTAGATTACAAGTATGTGTGAAAAAACCACTCCTGAATTGGCCAGCACATGGAGAACGGCCCCTGCCAGCGGGATGAACATGGCCCAGAAGAAAAAGCGGGCAAGCTTTGCTCCGGACATCCAGTAAATAAGGGATATGGACAGCAGGCTTAACATAAGTAAGGGCATAAAGAAAATGGCAATCTTATTCCCGGAGTAATAATCGATCAGATACCAGGCGAAAAATATGATCGTGAGAATCTTAAGTATTTTAAATAGTGAACTAAGCACCGGGGAAGCTTTTTCCTGGGAAAAAAAGCGCTGGGTGAATAAAACATAGAAAAAACCAACCAGCATGGAGCAGGCAGTAGTCACATGCAATATAAATGCAGGCTTGTTGGCGATTATCCATCGGGGTATCAGGTTATCATAGGCAAGCTGGAAGATGATGAGCCCCAGGAGGGCCAGCAGAAAATAAGTATACATCCTGTCACGGGTGATCAATATAATACTGAAAACCAGCAGCAGGCTGAAACCGGCAATGCCATAAAAAAAACCAAGAAAAACATGTCTTTTCCTCTCCATTTTTACCAGGGAATCAGAGGAGTTGAATACAATGGGGATGCGGAGGGGGGTATCGGACTGTATCCTCAAATACAAAGACATGGTACCTCCTGGTGGAAGAGCAATATCGTATACTGGATTCATCTTTATACTCTTGTAGGAAGGCTGGAGTCTCCTTGCTCCAAAGTATCCCTTTGTAAGCAGTGAATCATTAAGATCCACCAGGAATATATCAACGAAATCCAGGTAATGGTTCAGGTACTGGTAATAGATCTCCAGCGGAAGATCGTCCGTATTCTTCAGCACGATTTTCAACCAGTATGCTGAGCTGGAGAAACCAAAATTCAGATAAGGCCTGGAATACTCCAGGAATGTTCTGTTCAGGACGGTCTGGAGTTCCACATCCTGCTCTCTATCTTCATATATCCATGCATAGTCTCTGGCATGCGCCTGCTCAAAATTCCTGTCAAGGTATAGGGTGTCGGAAGCATATAACCGACCCGGCTGAGCTACAGATCCCAGCAGGCAAATTATCATAATTACCCTATGAATATGGCAGTGGTTACGCAATTATTCCCGTTTATCTATCAAAGATAAGGTTTTTTCAGCACCTCTGCCACAACGAATGTACTGCCGCCCACGAAGATAAGGTCCTCCGGATCTGCTTTGGAAAGGGCTATCTTGAGGGCCTTCATAGGAGTTGGGCAAATCTGACCGTAAAGGCCGAACCGCAGACCTTCAGCTGCCAGTTTCTCCCTGTTCATGGAACGTGGAACATTGGATTGGGTAAAATAATACCGGGCTTCGGCAGGTAATTGTTCAAGGATCTTGGATGGATCCTTATCATCCACCAATCCCAGTACGATATGTATCTTTTTCCAGGGAATCTGCCGGATCTGTTTCATCACTTCAACTATACCCTCTCTGTTATGGCCGGTGTCACATATAGTCAGGGGATTATAACCAATGATCTCCCAGCGGCCCCTCAGACCAGTTAAATCGCGGGTATGTGCAAGGCCTTTCCTGACATCTTTTTCCTGGATGTTTATACCAGTCCTGGTAAGGAGTTCTATGACCGCCAGAACAGTGATAACATTCTTTTGCTGGTACAATCCCATCAGGTCGGTCTCAAGCGATTCCATTTTATGCCCTTCAGTCCATGATATATGCATGATCTGTGTGCCCTGCAGGCTTTGGGTGGAATACTCTACCCGGATCTCCTTATCGGCATACATAATGGAACATCCCTTCTCCCTGGCCATTCGTGAAAATACAAGCCGGGCCTCCTCCTGTG
The DNA here is from genome assembly GCA_036480555.1 of Bacteroidales bacterium. GTDB lineage: Bacteria > Bacteroidota > Bacteroidia > Bacteroidales > SM23-62 > SM23-62. The sequence continues at coordinate 2,161 of JAZGGT010000378.1, forward strand.
TTTCCCCGATAACAACGGGAATGCCACTTTTTATGATGCCCGCCTTCTCCACAGCAATTTTATAAATGGTATCTCCCAGGAACTGGCTGTGGTCAAATCCGATATTGGTAATCACTGACACCACTGGCCGGATGATGTTCGTGGAATCAAGCCGCCCTCCCATTCCTGTTTCCACCACGGCAAAATCCACCTCTTCCCTGGAAAAAGAATCAAAAGCCATGGCTACTGTCATCTCAAAGAAGGAGGGGTGCAGCCTTTCCATGATCTCCTTGTGCTTGCCGACAAATTCCGTGACCTTCTCTTCCGGGATCATCTTCCCGTCTATCCTGATCCTTTCACGAAAATCTGTCAGGTGTGGTGAAGTATATAAGCCGACCCTGTATCCGGCACACTGGAGAATGGATGAAAGCATGTGGGCCACGGATCCCTTCCCGTTGGTCCCGGCAATGTGGATGCTCCTGAATGTCCTGTGTGGATGCCCGAAATACTCATCCAGTGCCAGGGTAGTATCCAGGTTTGATTTATAGGCAGCCTTTCCTACCCGCTGGTACATGGGCAGGCGCTCAAACAAAAATGCTATGGCATCCTGGTAATCCAATTCCTTACCATTCATTCCAGCGGATCCGGTCTTCTTTGAACCGGTCCGGGACTCCCTTTTCCTCTGCCGGATGTCCGATGGAAATGAGTGAAAATGGTTGGACATGTGAAGGCAGGTCAAAGATCTTGTTGATAGCTGATTGCCTCTCCTGCCTGGGATAAACACCCAGCCATACTGCTCCGAGTCCAAGTGCATGTGCCGCCAGCAGGATATTTTGTGTGGCAGCAGAACAATCCACAGGCCAGTAACCTTTGCTGAGTTCCAGGTTTTCATCTCCGCATACCAGGATGGCCAGTGCCGCACCTGAAAGCATGGAAGCATAAGGATGGACTTCGCGGATCTTGTCGAGAAGTCCACGGTCATCAATGACCATGAAATGCCAGGGTTGCTCATTCCTTGCAGAAGGGGCATACATTCCGGCTTTCAACATGAGCCTGATATCAGACTTATCAACAGGTTCATTGCTGTATTGCCTGATACTCCTTCTCTTTAATAATGCGTCAATTACGGGATTCTCAGAATCACTCATTATCACGGGTTTAACAGTTTATGAACAGCTTTCCAACAACTTTTGAAGTATTTAATTCTTAATTTTAATCGATTATACCTATAAATCTCGCATGCCCAAAAAAGCCAAAAAGATATTTGTAGTGGATACTAATGTACTGTTGCATGATTACAAATGTATCTATAATTTTGAAGAGAATGATATCGTTATTCCCATTGTTGTTCTGGAAGAACTGGACAAATTTAAGCGGGGAAATGACCTGATAAATTTTCATGCCCGGGAATTTACCCGTGAGCTTGATAAGCTTTCCGGAGATGACCTGTTCAACGGGGGAATATCTCTTGGAGAAGACATGGGACTGCTTTCTATAGAAACGGGCAAACCCTACTCTGAACAGATCAAGAAATCTTTTCCGGAGAATACACCCGACCACCGTATCCTGGCCATTGCCGAACACCTGCACATTAAGAACCAGAAAAAGAATGTGGTCCTGATCTCAAAGGATATCAACCTGCGAATGAAAGCAAAGGCCATCGGGATCCCCGCCCAGGATTACAAGACTGACAAGGTGGCTAATATCGATGAACTGTACAAGGGGATATCCACGGTTGAAGGGATGGGCACAAAGCTGATATCCATGATGTACGAGGAATACGAAGGAGTGCCGGTACAGGATTTTAATTTTGAGACAAAACCTACAGCCCATCAGTATTATATCCTGAAGAACGGCAAATCCAGCGCACTGGCACATTATGATCCATTCAATGAGGTAATGGACCGGGTAGAAAAGCAGAAAGCCTACGGGATAGATCCCAGAAACGCCGAACAGGCATTTGCCCTGGATGCCCTCATGAGGCCCGAGGTCCAGCTGGTTTCACTGACCGGCAAGGCAGGTACAGGGAAAACACTCCTGGCCCTGGCAGCAGCTCTTTACCAGCGCAAATTATTCACCCAGATCTTCCTGGCCAGACCCATCGTTCCCCTGGCCAACAGGGACATGGGATTCCTTCCCGGGGATGTTAAGGAAAAGATCGAACCTTATATGGCGCCGCTGATGGACAATCTTGCCGTCATCAAGCATAAATTCAGCCAGCAGAGTCCGGAATTCACCAAAATAGATGAGATGCTCAAGAGTGAAAAACTGGTGATTACGCCTCTGGCTTATATCCGCGGCAGGAGTCTTTCACGCGTTTTCTTTATCGTAGATGAAGCGCAGAACCTGACCCCGCACGAGGTAAAAACCATTATCACCAGGGCAGGTGAGGGAACCAAGATGGTTTTTACCGGGGATATTGAGCAGATTGATTCACCCTATCTTGATTCCCATTCCAACGGACTCTCCTACCTGTCTGACAAGATGAGGGGACAGGAAATATTTGCGCATGTAAACCTGGTCAAGGGAGAACGGTCCTTCCTGGCGGAATTGGCAAGTAACCTGTTATAATAGACGCATGCAATCTGGATTTTCATTAAATTTGGTGAAAATCATTTATCATGACAAAATCCCTCCATATTGTCCGGCATGGAAAATCCAGCTGGGATTTCGAAGACATTTCCGATATCGACCGCCCCCTCAGTCCCCGTGGCATAAACAATGCCTACCTGATGTCCAAAAAATTATCCGAGCGGAAGGTAGTCCCCGACCTTTTCCTTACAAGTCCGGCTAACAGAGCCCTGTATACATCCATAATTTTTGCACGCATCCTGAAATTCCCCTATGATAAGATCACCATAGAGGACAGTATTTACATGGGTTACAATGAGGATTTGATTAACCTGATACGCAGTCAGAATGCCTCACTCTCCCACATCCTTATCTTCGGACACAATCCCGCTTTTACCTCCCTGGCAAATCACCTGATGGATCATTATCTCGACAATATCCCCACAGCCGGAGTTGTAAGTTTAAGCTACAAGATTGACAGCTGGGAAGAAATCGGTAAGGTTAAGCCAGAGAAAGATTTTTTTGATTATCCCAAACGCTATCTGTAATAAAAGACTCGCAGGTTTTTGTTACATTTGTATTTCAAAAACCCACTTTAATCCTACCATTTCAGGCATTCTATGGCATTGAAGAAAAAAATTATTAATCGCGAAATTAGCTGGCTGGCATTCAATGAGAGGGTCCTCCAGGAAGCTATTGATCCCAACGTACCACTTGTTGAACGCCTCCGTTTCCTGGGCATTTTCTCCAATAACCAGGATGAATTTTTCAAGGTCCGGGTCGCTACAATCAAACGCATGATCGATGTGGAAGAATCCATGGGTAGTAAAAACAAGGAAAAGCCCAAGAAGATCCTGAATGAGATCCAGAAAAAAGTGCTTCTGCTCTCAAAAAAATTTGAAGAAACCTACCAGACCCTGCTCAGCGACCTTGCAAAGCAACATGTTTTCATCATCAGGGAAGATGAATTGAACAAGGTGCAATCTGATTATGTCAGAACATATTTCCAGGACAAGGTTCTCTCTGTTATCACGCCGATAATGCTGCACAATATCAAAAAATTTCCCAGGCTTACAGATAAATCTATTCACCTGGCGATCAAACTTACCAGTAGTGAATCTCTTATTGAGCCAGAATATGCCCTGATCGAGATCCCCAGCGATGAGATCGGCCGCTTCGTTGTACTTCCTCCTGCCGGAAGGAACCAGTTTATCATCCTGCTCGACGATGTTATCCGGTTCTGCCTGGATGATATTTTCGGCATTTTCCAGTATGACCAGTTCGAGGCATATACTATTAAGCTGACCCGTGATGCCGAACTGGATATTGATAACGACCTGTCGAAAAGCTTCCTGGAGATCATTGATGCAAGTGTTGCCGACCGAATGAAAGGACAGCCTGTCAGGTTCGTTTATGACAGTTCCATGCCGAAAGACCTGTTTGAATATCTTAAAAACCACCTGAAACTCGATGAAGGGGATAATCTGATCCCCGGGGGCAGGTACCATAATTTCAAAGATTACATAAAATTCCCCAACCTGGGGGGGAAAAGGATGGTCTACACACCCACGCCATCCATTTCACATCCCCTGATCCAGCCTCATGAAAGCATCCTGGAGGTATTGAATAAAAAGGATGTCCTGCTTCATTTTCCCTTTCAGAGATTTGATCATTATATCAATCTCCTGAGAGAAGCGTCCATTGACCCCGAGGTCAAGTCTGTAAGTATTACCCTGTACAGGGTTGCCACAAATTCAAGGGTAATCAACGCACTCATAGCCGCTGCCATGAACGGAAAGAAGGTGACCGTTATCATCGAATTGCAAGCCCGTTTTGATGAGAAATCCAACATCCACTGGGCCAGGAAACTGGAAGAAGCCGGTGCCAGGGTTTTATTCGGATTACCCGGACTCAAAGTGCATTCCAAACTTACAATGATCACCCGGCGGGAAGGACGAAAACTGGTCAGATATGCCACTGTTGGCACCGGGAACCCCCATGAAGGTACAGCAGTTATATATGGAGATCTGATGCTAATGACAAAGGATCCCCGGATAGCAGAGGAAGTTGATAAGATCTTTACATTTTTCGATGCCACTTACCGTACCTTCAAATACAAACATTTGCTGGTTTCCCCCCTGTATATGCGCAACCGGCTTTATATGATGATAGATACAGAGATCAGAAATGCCAGGGAAGGGAAAAGTGCCTATATCATAATTAAGTCCAACAGCCTGGTTGACAAGGACATGATAAAAAAACTTTACCAGGCCAACGCAGCCGGAGTGAAAATCAAGGCCATTATCCGCGGTATATGTTCCCTTATACCTGGCGTACCTGGTCTAAGCGAGAACATCGAAGTGATCAGCATTGTTGACAAATTCCTCGAACACGCAAGGATCTTTATTTTCTGCAATGACAATGATGAAAAGTATTACATTTCATCAGCAGACTGGATGACAAGGAACCTCGATCATCGTATCGAGGTCGCCTGTCCTATTTATGACAGGGAGATACAGGATGAGATCCGTGATATCATTGAGATCCAGCTTAAGGATAATGTCAAAGCCAGGATTATCAATGAAGAACAGGACAACCAGTACAGGAAGCCTACAACGGTCCGAAGGGTTCAATCCCAGATGGAACTATACAAATATTACCAGAAGAAATAATCTTAGATGACTGATATAAATCTTGAAGAAATTTGCCAGCAGGTGATGGAATCAGCCCGTTCCACTGGCGACTTTATCCTTTCCGAACGGGAGAAGTTTACTGCATCATCAATAGAAGTAAAAGGCAAGCATAATTTCGTTACCCATGTAGATACCGCCGCCGAACAAATGCTGGTCGATGAACTGGGAAAACTTATGCCCGGATCAGGATTTATTGTGGAGGAAGGCACTGCAGGCCATTCCGGAGAGGACTACCAGTGGATCATTGATCCGGTGGACGGGACCACCAATTTCATACACGGACTTCCGCCCTTTGCCATCAGCATTGCACTTAAACATCACGATGAAATTGTCCTGGGTGTCATATACGAGCTTGGATTCAAGGAATTTTTCTATGCATGGAAAGGAAGCAAAGCCTATATGGATGGCAAAGAAATACAGGTCAGCCAAACCTCCAGGGTGAGCGATTCACTGATTGCTACAGGATTCCCCTACACCTACTTCGAACACCTTGATGGCTTTATGGATTCAGTAAATTACTTCATGCAGAACTCACACGGACTGCGAAGGCTGGGGTCAGCTGCAACAGACCTTGCGTATGTTGCCTGTGGCCGGTTTGAAGCCTTTTATGAATATGGCCTGAATCCGTGGGATGTGGCTGCAGGAGCATTTATCATCCAGCAAGCCGGGGGGAAGGCATATGATTTCTATGGAAATGAAGACTGGCTTTTCGGCGGTACCATCATAGCCACCAATGAAGCCGTCGCCGATGAATTCAGAGATATTATTAAGAAAATTTTTATCGATGATCAGGCCGGAAAATAAAATGATCCCGTAATTTCTCCAAAATGGACGCAATCATTTTTTACCTGGCGGTCCCCTTTCTGTATCTCCTATCGATGCTGCCCCTCCGTGTGCTTTACCTGCTGTCAGATATTCTATACCCTGTCACCTTTTACCTGGTAGCCTACAGGAAAAAAATTGTACTTGAAAACCTCAGAAATTCATTTCCTGATAAAGAGGAAAATGAGATCAGGGAACTGGCCCGTAAATTCTACAGGCACTTTAATGATTTAATTGTTGAGATCCTGAAAATGGTGACCATTTCACCAGCAAACCTGGAAAAAAGAATGAAATTAAGCAACCCTGAGCTAATGAGAGAATATTACAGGCAGGAAAAAAGTGTATTGCTGGTAGGTGCTCACTTCAATAATTGGGAATGGAGCCTCAGACTATGTGATGCCTCCTCCCATCTGCCCATCTCAATTTATAAACCCCTGAATAATAAATATTTTGATCGATTTTTCGAAAAAACACGCAAACGTCATGGGGCTGTCATGATACCCATGCATGACACGATCCGCAGGATACTTGCTGACAGGCAAGAGGGAAAACTGGCTTATTACGGTTTTGTTAGTGACCAGTCTACCATTTGGGAAGAGACCCAGTATTGGACAACATTCCTGAACCAGCTGACACCGGTACACCTTGGGATTGAAAAGATGGCGCTGAAAACAGGATTCGCGGTGGCATTTGTCCATATAAAAAAGATCAGGAGAGGTTATTATGAAGTTGAGGTGCTGAAACTTTTTGATGATGTAAACGGATTGGCCGAATATGAGATCACAGAAAAACATGTCCGCATCCTGGAGGCCAATATCAGGAAAAACCCTGAACAATGGTTATGGACACACAGGCGATGGAAACTAACCACAAAAAAGTTGGCTGAAAACCAGAATCGCTGACAGGCATTCAGATATTCTTATTATTTTTAGCCCCCACAAGATCTCAAAATTGGCAGAAATAGCGGTCATCATATTAAACTGGAACGGAGTTCATTTCCTTGAAAAATTTATTCCGCCACTGGTCGAGTTCACCGATCAGGATATTGCTGATATCTGGGTTGCAGACAACGGGTCAACCGATACTTCCCTGGAACTTCTCAACCAGAAATTCCCTTCCATAAAGACCATTGAATTGGGTGAAAATTATGGATTTGCTGAAGGTTATAACCGGGCCCTCGATCAGATCGACGCCCCCTATTTCGTTCTGCTGAATTCGGATGTTGAAGTCACCGGGAACTGGCTTGCCCCCCTGTACAACGCCATGAAAAAGGATGCCAGCCTGGGAGCATGCATGCCCAAGGTAAAATCCTGGCATGATAGGGATTCATTTGAACATGCAGGGGCTGCGGGAGGCTTTATAGATAAATTCGGATACCCATTTTGCCGGGGGCGGATCTTCAACCGGATCGAAAAAGATACCGGGCAGTTCAATAGCGATCTTAATATTTTTTGGGCCTCGGGGGCCTGCCTTGTAATCCGATCGGAATTGTATAAACGCAGTGGTGGACTCGATCCATTCTTTTTCGCTCATATGGAAGAAATTGATCTTTGCTGGAGGATTAAAAACCTGGGCTATAACATACGGTTCTGCTGGGAATCAACCATTTATCACATAGGGGGTGGCACCCTTCCCAAGAATGACCATAAAAAAACATACCTTAATTTCAGGAACAATATCATCCTTCTTTATAAAAATCTTCCAGGAGGAAAATTGTTCCGCATATTGTTTCCGCGCCTGGTCCTTGACTGGATCTCCATGATGCAGTTCCTGGTCAAATTTGAACTCAGGAATTTCTCTTCTGTCATTAAGGCACATCTTTTCCTCCTTGGCCATATACGATCCATACGCAGGTTGAGAGCAAAAAACCTTGCATTGAACGGGCTCCATACGCACCCCGAAATGTTTCAAGGAAGTATTGTTTATCATTTTTTTATCAAGGGGAACAAGTACTATCGGCAGTTTGATTTTCATCCTTGATCCGGGGTTTATAACCTACTGTTAATAACCCCGAAAGATTAGTTGATAAGTTCTGTTTGTTTATTAATCGGCAGGGAGCTAATTTAGTAATTTTGCCTCAAGTTACTGGAGTAGAAATTCCTTAAATTTAATTCATTGTATCCGGACTGGAAAAACAGGTCAATTCTTATCGCGGATGATGATTTGTCATCCCACCTTTTACTGGGAGAGATCCTGAAGCCTACGGGTATTAAGATATACCCGGCCTATGATGGAACCGAGGCCTTTTCTGCCTTCATTGAGAATCCGGGTATCCAGGTAATCATCATGGATATCCGAATGCCGGAAATGAATGGTGTTGAGACCACGAGGCTCATCCGAAAATACAGGTCAGATGTACCCATCATTGCTTATTCTGCCCTCAATCAGCCGGAATACAAACACCTGATGAAAAAACTGAACGTTGAAGAATTCCTTCTGAAACCGGTTCATCCAAACACTATCCTGACCGCCCTCTCCCGGTACCTGGACCCGCAACCCTTGGTACCATCAAATATGGACATTTTCCTTTCCTGATCTTATTCAAAGTAATCCGAGCAATTGTTCGAGTCCTATCCCGCGAGATCCCTTCAACAGTATCATTCTGTCACGCAACGGATGTTCCTCCAACCACCCGGCACATTCCGTAACAGATGAAAACACACGGTAAAATTCTGGTACTTCAGCATTTGCGAAGGAAGAGCCCACCAGTATGATCTCCGTAAATCCAGCTGTTTCCAGCAATTCTATAACCTCCCTGTGAGCTGTCCCGGTGGCCTCACCTAGTTCCAGCATATCACCCAGGATGACCGACTTATCGGGATGAGCCATAGACCTGAAATTTTCAATGGCTACCCGCATGCTGGTGGGATTTGCGTTATAGGCATCAAGAATCAATACATTGTGATCGGTATTCACCTGCTGGGACCGGTTATTGTCGGTGCGGTAATGCTGGATCGCCTTTTTGAGATGATCCGGACTGATCCCGAAATGCAGTCCGATAGAAGCTGCGGCGAGTATATTTTCAAGGTTATAAGATCCGATCAGGCCAGTTTCCACCTCCAGTAATCCATATCCCCTGATATCCAGGCGAATCCTGAGCAGGGGATCAGCTCCCATGACTTCCCCGCTGATGACAGATTCCCCAGCCCCCCCGTACCAGATTATACCCCCATCGAAATCCTGTAACATACCCCTTAATGTTTTATCTTGCTCATTGATGAATACCAATCCCCCGTTTTCTTCAAGATAATCATACAGCTCTTTTTTAGCCTTCCTTACCCCTTCCAGGGAGCCAAAACCCTCCAGGTGGGCCATGCCAATATTCGTGATCAAACCATAATCTGGCATGGCTATCCTGCATAACATGGCTATCTCTCCTTTATGGTTTGCCCCCATTTCAATGATCCCCATTTCGGCCGAATCATCGATTTCCAGTAAGGTCAGCGGTACACCTATCTGATTGTTCAGGTTTCCGCTGGTGGCCTGTGTAGGATATTGTGTTGACAGGATTTTGGCCGTAAGCTCTTTCGTGGTAGTCTTGCCATTGGATCCTGTAATGGCAATCAGGGGGATACTCAGCCGGCTTCGATGATACATGGCCAGTTCCTGCAAGGTCCCCAGGCTATTCTCCACCAGGATATATCTCTCATCCCTGACCACAGACGGATCATCTACCACAGCAAATGATGATCCCCCGCTCAGCGCATCACGGGCATACAGGCTCCCGTTGAACCGCTCGCCCATGAGCCC
>JAZGGT010000379.1:0-5861 GCA_036480555.1 Bacteroidales bacterium
ACAACCGGGTTTCCATTGACAATTATACACATGATGCTGATAACGAAAATGTAGACAGAATTTATTTCAGCGGATTCAGGGGCATAAAAGATTGCAATAGCTTCCTGGACAATGTGGAAATAAGTCCAGTAATAAATGATGAATTCATTTCCCAGGCAAAAGCGGAAGCCAGGGCCATCAGGGCTTTTATCTATTTTACCATTGTCAGGTCTTACGGCGATCTCCCTATAATCACTGTCTCACTGCCCAGGGATTCGTATCAGAGGGATAATTATGCAGAGGTATATAAGCAGGTGATCATTCCGGATCTGGAATATGCCTCTGAATACCTCCAGGATGCTTACGATGGAGCGGACCGTGGAAGAATAACCAAAGGTGGGGCCCAGGCCATGCTGGCCGAAGTATATCTTACGCTGGCGGGAAGGATATATGATTATCCCAGTGTTGCAGATGACCGAACCGTAGCGGATGTTTTTCAGATGAGCAAAACACAGTTGCTTCAGAAAAGCAAGGAAATCTTGGAAAGTATTATTGCCAATCCTGCATACGATCTGCATCCTGATTACAAAAGTTTATTTACGGTCGATGGTAACTATAGTAAAGAATCAATCTGGGAGATCCCCCGCGATGGCAATCAAATGGTCATGGAGTTGTTGCCCCGGCCATGGGAATTTCCTGTAAAGGTTTTTCCGGGAGATCCCACCAAAACTTACCAGGGATTATGGCCCAGGATAGATCAAGCAACAGGTGAAGTAGTAGCTGTAGACGGATGGGGCAGGTATGTTATGACCCCCAACCTGCAAGCTCTCTTTGACACGGTATATGATACCCGACTGAAAACAGTGATTGAAGTGGAGGTTCCACATGAAGAGTTAGGCGGGACAATAAAATTCTGGTACTCATCGAAGTATGCAGATTCAACGGCGGTTTATGAGCGGCTTGAATCAGACCCGCGGTTTTCAAGGGCATATTATAAGCTTATCAGGTTTGCGAACGTGCTTTTAATGTATGCAGAGGTCGAGAATGAGTTGAATAACGGTCCAACAGCCTCCGCGATTGAAGCACTGGAAAGGGTCCAGAAGCGTGCATATAAGGGAAATGAGGACAGGATACCTGCGAATCCCTCCGACTATGCAGGATTCAAGCTTTCAGTGGAAAATGAACGCAGGAAAGAGTTATATTTTGAAGGATACAGGTGGTATGATCTTGTAAGAACCGGGAAACTGAAGGAGATGGTTGAGGCTGCTCCTTACGGGCCATTCGGCACAAAGTATCCAACTGTCGAGGAAAAGCACTACCTGTTCCCAATACCCAACAAGGCATTCAGATATAATACTGACTATCAGGGAAAGCAGAATCCCGGATGGTAACAATTATTAATCTCTTTTTTTTAAAATGTTTAACTAAATCTTAAGACTATGAAAAAGTTTTTTACAATTGGAATTTTACTTGCAGTTGTTTTTGCTGCAGGTATCGTAACCCCTGTCAGTGCACAAACACTGATCAATAACGATCTGGCGACATGGATCCCGGACTCGGCCGAAAGCTTCAGGCCCTTTGGCCATTATACAGCCTACTATAAGGAAAACGATATAGATCCTGAGGTTATGGGGACTGAAAAAGGTGACCCTGGCTATGGAGATGCAGATTTTGCCTATAAGCACATAATTTTGGATACAACCGGGCTTAAGACAAATGGTAAAATAGGTAAAATTTACATTGGTAATTATGATTTTGATAATGATATTATGGCCGAACCTGTAATTGAGGAAGTTACAAACGCGAACTACTACAGTTTCAAATTCTGGGCAAAAGCCGGACAGGCCAATGATTCATTGATGAAGTATATTGTCGATGAGATCAGATTCTGGGACGCCGAAGGCGAAGGGGGAAAACTGAGTATTACAAAGGCTGATTATTACCCGGGAACTGATTGGACTCAATATTCCTTTGACAGCATCATGTGGCCGGATACTGCAGCTGAATACCAGTTTAGGATCAGGATCAATTATAGTGGCAGTAAGGGAGCACCCGTAGCAGGTGATTACATCATGTTTGATAACTGGGACCTGGTTGAAATGGAAGCTACCGGGATCCGGGAATTTAACAATTTTCATTTTGACATCTATCCGAATCCTGCCAGCGGGCTTGTTCATGTTGCAACGGAACTGGAAGGTGCGAAAACGCTATCCGTATTTAACATGGCAGGACAAGAAGTGTTGCGCAAACCAGTGTTCGAACTGCAGAGTGTGCTGGACGTGAGCAGTCTTGAGAAAGGAATCTATATGCTAAGGATAACGGACGGGGTCCGGAAGCGCACAAGGAAATTATCAATCCAGTAGATCTCATATTGCGGAGCGGGGGACCAACCCCGCTTCTTTTCTCCTGAAGGATTTCTGCACCTTCTGCATAGGTCATTTCAATGGACCGCTGATACAGTAACGCTGGCATTGGCCTGCCCATGGTGAATCAAGAAATCAGCCCTTGAATCATATATTATCAATAATTCCAGACCTGGCTCACAATGGGAAAATGGCTGTCTGGAAACTTTATTCAAGTTTGATATTGAAGATATTCATCCTATTGATTGCAATGTTACCCCTTTTTGTTTCGGCACAAAACAGGGAGCTACAATCTATGTCTGATCACCCGATTGATCTGTCCGCCTATGAACTTGTGAAAGTTTATGACAATGATTTTTCGGATAATCAGAAAATTGAATACGAGGAAAATCTTCTTATCCGGGATCCGGATGGGAAATACAGGCGTGTAAGGAAGCCTGCTGTTGATGCAGAATGGATCGTTGAAGGATGGGGTGAAGCAGCAGTATTTGATGGAAAACTTTATGTGAGCCCCCTTCAATTTGATCATAATAATGAACTGCTTCCCCCTGAAAAATCTCCTCAAGGCAGTTTGCGTGGGGAATCACACGTTGTAACGTGGAATAAGAACAGGTTCCCTGATGATTTTTTGCTTGAGTTTAAAGCAAATCATCACCAGTCTGACGATGGACTGACTCTTGTTTTCTTCTGTGCTTCCGGGCTAAACGGAGAAAGCATTTTTGATCTATCCCTTCCTCCGCGCTGGGCTAATTACCCAAACTACCATCATGGTAAATTGAAATGCTATACCGATTCTTATTGGTCGCGGAATAACGGAATAGAAAATGCCAGCAACCGATTACGCAAAAATCCCGGTAAAAAAATAGTGGCCCAGGGCCATAGCAACATTCTTGGAGGGTTTGGCAATGAGTACCACATAAGGATCTTGAAATACACAAACCTCATTGAAGTTGAAGTAAATGGCAATAGAGTGGTCCGTTGGGAAGATCCGGATTCAACGCTGGGTGCAGGGTACATTGGCCTTCGCAACATGTCGGGAATAGATCTGGTATCCTATGATGATTTCAGGGTTTACAAGGTTTCTGAAAAGGGGCAGGATAAAAATGAATACAGCACATTAGTGGAGAATTACAGGGAAAAGGCAGTGGATTTCGCAGATGAGATGATTCAATACGGCACAGACCGCTACGGGAGGGAACACAGTCCCCTGTTCGCAGGAATGCTAATCCGCTCAGAAATCCCCTCCCTGCCCCCTGACCTGGTGATAACGGGTAAAGGCGAACAACCCAAACCCGGAATTGCATTAAATATACCCAATGTCTTCCGGGGCAGTAACCTGGCACACAAGATTACCTATCGCGGGAGTGATGCAAATAATGATGTTGGCCTGCTGAAATTACTCTACAGTATCAGCGAAGCTTCAGGAGATGCCTCTTATGCCAGAGCAGCAGATAGCTGTCTTTCATGGTTAATCAATAATACTCCGATGGACAATGGATTAATTCCATGGGGGGAACATTCCGGCTGGGATTTTCGAAGGGAGAGATTTGATTATGGTTATGTATGGGACAAGCATCATGAGCTGGACGATGACTGGCCTTTCTGGGAAAAATTAAATGAATTACAAATAATTACGGAAGGGAAATTGTCTCCTCTTGAGAAATATGCCGAAGGGTGGTGGAAAGGAACCATAGGTTTTAATGAGGATAATGAGATGATTTATGGAAGGCATGCATCGCTCGTTGAAAAGGAAAGGCCTGAATACGGAGGTTACCTGCAATTTGGGATGTTCCCGCGAAAGGGAGGCTATAGTATTAAAATCTGGTCCTCGGCAATATATTTTTCAAGGAATGATTCCTTCAAAAATACAATGACTGGAAGGCTCACCCGGTTTGTAGATATGATAATAGAGCAAATCAATACATATGGATTCCCAATTTACATGTCCACCGGGGGGGATATTCGTTATTCCCCTTCACAAACAGGAGGCATGGCGATTCATCTGTTTGAATCATCTGAACTTCTGCAGGATATTAATACGGAATTGTCGGAGAAAATGCAGGTTGTGGCCGGTGAAATATCGCGTATCTATATGGAAAAGCAAGGAGAGATGCGTCCATTGGAGAAATTGGAACTCTATCGATGGAATAGAAAAGGCGGAAATAAAGCTGTGTCAGAATTCTTCTTTCAGCAGGCAAGCCTGGAAGCCAATGCGCTTGTCCAGGATCCGGAAATCAAGGACAGAGAAATTGGCAGGAAAGGGAAAGGAATTTCATTGCCCGGGAGGATCCCCTCGCAATATGCTGAGGCCATAGAGTTCCTGGTATCGTATTCCGAAGAGATTCCGGTCAAAAGGAGGAAAAAATTCATTGAAACCGCAGAACAGATTGCATCCGAGGCAGTTGCCCTGTTCACTGATTCGGGTTCGGCATTGCCGAAGAATCTAGACAGGCCTTTGACCCTTTTGGACGGATCAAGTTTCCCAAGCATGTACCAGTCCTATCTTGGTTCCGATGATTTGATGTACAGCTTCTGGTTGCTGGCAGAAAAATTGGAGGAAATAAAATAATTCTAATCTTTTGATTCTATCATTATGGAACGAAGGAAATTTATTCAAAGTACAGCATTAGGAACCGGTTTAGCCTGTGTGTCTCCCTGGGAGATATTCGCCGGAATAAATGGCGAAAAGTACCCCGAACTTAAAAGGCATAAAATTACAAAGGTTGAAAGAATTAACTATGAATACCATTGGCCCAGGCATGTGGGTAAAAACGCCCGAAAGGGAAACCACGGTCAATATCACCAAAGTGAGGTTTTCAAACTCTACACTGACCAGGGTGCTATGGGATGGGCACTTGGCCGGGACCGTCTTAGTGACGAAGAATTATTTCAGCTCGAAGGTAAATTAGTGTCTGATCTCATTTCTCCGGAAAATGGAATTCGACCGGACTTAAATCCTTTGGTGGATTTGGCCTTACACGATTTAATGGGGGTCATCCTTCAGGAGCCTGTGTATAAACTGCTTGGGGCAAATGGAACTAAGAAGACCCCCGTTTATAGTGGCATGATCTATTTTGACGAACTGGAGCCGGAAGACAACCCGGCCGGGATGGATAAAATCCTGGAAAATTGCCAGTGGGATATTGACTTTGGCTACCGTCAGCTGAAAGTGAAAATTGGACGCAGCGGGATGTGGTACCCACATGATGAGGGAATAAGGAAAGACATTGAGGTGGTGAAACTTATCCATCAATCCTTTCCGGATGTAACCCTCCTGGTGGATTCAAATGACAAATATACACTTCAGGATACCATTGATTTTCTAAAAGGAATTGGAGATATTCCTCTTTTGTGGGTGGAAGAACCCTTCCGGGAGAATTATGAGGATGGGAAAAAACTGAGGCAGTGGATGGATCAAAATGGATTTAAGGATACCCTGTATGCCGATGGAGAAGCAAATACCGACCACGACCTATGCATGAGAATGGGAAAAGAAGGGATCATGAATGCCTACCTGCC
>JAZGGT010000380.1:0-3300 GCA_036480555.1 Bacteroidales bacterium
AAAACCAATATGAAAAACAGATCTCATGGGTTTGTTTATCCTATGGTACTTCATATGATGAATTGATTAGGTTATTACTTCTTATCTTTTTTGAGCCTGTATATAGTAGAATAGAACACTGGCAACACAATGATCGTAAGGATCGTGGCCACAAGCAGTCCCCCCATGATCGTGGCTGCCATGCCTCCGAACATAGGATCGGGAAGAAGCGGCGTCATACCCAGTATGGTGGTGGCCGCAGCCATGCCTACCGGGACGGCCCTCGAAACGGCAGCGGTCACTACCGCATCGTATGGAGCTTTTCCATTCTGGTTGATCTCGATATTGATCTGGTCGATCAGGACAATGGCATTCTTGGTAACCATCCCGATCAGTCCCAGCAGACCAAGTGTGGCAAAAAATCCCATGGACTGACCCGTTACCAGGAAGCCCAGGTTGACCCCGATCATGATCAGTGGCAGCATCAGGAGGATGACTATCGTTTTCTTGTAGCTGTTAAATAAAACCACCAGAATGGTGATGATCAGGATCATGGCCATTGGAAGCTGACTTGCAATGGCTTTGTTGGTCATGTCCTGGTAAAAGAACATCCCGTCCCAGAACATGGTATACCCCTCAGGGATCTCCATTTTCTCCTCAAGTACGGGGAATAGTTTGGCTTCCACCTCGGGACTCTCTATGCCCCATATGGGATCCACCTGGGCGGCAATGTAACGCTGTCGGTTGTAGCGTTTGATCACCGGATTCTCCCACTCTATATCATAACCTTCCACAACCTGGTCCAGGGAAACAGACTCTCCAAAGCGGTTGAAAATCGGCGTGGAACCAATGTTACTGTAATTGTAGCTGGCTTTGTTGGCAGCCACCAGGTAAATGGGCATGTACTGGTCCCCCTCCCGGTATTCTCCCACCAACTGGCCATCGGTGAGTCTCTGCAGGGATTGTACCATCTCTTCCCTGGAGATCCCGGCAATCTGTCCCCTCTGCTGCGAATACTTTGGTTTCCATACCATGGTCTTTTCACCCCAGCTGTTCCTATAATACTCCACTAAAGGTTCCTGTCTGAGGATCTTATCGGCCTGCTCGCTCAGTTCCCTCAATACCTCGGGATCGGGACCCCGGAAGCATATTTCTATCACAGCATCGGGCAGGGGAGCCACTTTGAATTTAGAAATGATGGGGATGCCGTCAGGGTAATTGTTCTCTATATGCTCCCTCATCAATAGCATCAGATCGTCCACCTCTTCATGGGTTTCGGTTTCCACCAGGAAGTGCACGAAATTTGGACGCGCGCTCACTGAGATGGAGGCCAGGTAATACCTCATGGGTGTAGACCCGATATTCACGGATAGATTCTGCACCTTCTCCTGTTCCATAATCCACTTTTCAATCTCAATGGCCCTGGCTTCCGTCTGGTGTATGGAGGTTCCCTGCGGGAAGTAGAGGTCCACTTTGAACAGGTTTTTGTTGATGGCCGGAAAGAAACTCTCTTTCACAAATTTCCCCAGGAAGATGAAAATAAAAAAGACGGTAACAATGATCCCGATAGAGGCCCAGCGGAACCTGATGGCTTTTTCAATAAATCCCTTCAGTTTATTAAAGAATGGTGTGTCATAGGGATCCTTGTCTTCTATCTTCTTTGGTTCCTTCAGGATAAAGCTTCCGTAAAGGGTGGTCTGGACAAGTGCAAAAATCCAGCTTAAAGTCAGTGACACTGCCAGCACTTTAAACAGCGGCTTGATCACTTCGGCAGCATTGGCCGGGGCAAGGTAAAGTGGAAGAAAGGAGATCACAGCAATAAAGGTTGCCCC
This sequence comes from Bacteroidales bacterium, assembly GCA_036480555.1. Taxonomy (GTDB): domain Bacteria; phylum Bacteroidota; class Bacteroidia; order Bacteroidales; family SM23-62; genus SM23-62. The sequence goes on from JAZGGT010000380.1 coordinate 1,812, forward strand.
CAGAAGTCCCCATTGCGGGGTGGAGGCCCCGTCGATGAGTGCCTTAATTTTTGGAACCCCCCTTTTCATGGCCACCTGGGCATTATCGGTCACCACAATGGCATTGTCCACCAGCATGCCCATGGCAATGATGATGGCGGCAAGTGAGGTACGGTGCAATTCAATCCCCATAAGGAGCCTGACCAGCAGTGTGGCGACGATGGAGAAGAGCAGGCTGCTGCCAATCAGCATCCCGGCCCTTGGGCCCATTGCAAACAGGATCACGACAATCACAATGAATATGGAGATGATCAGGTTCTTAAAGAAGTCCTTGTTGGCCTGCAAGGCCACTCTGTCCTGGAAGTAGATCCCTTCGATACCAATCCCCAGCGGGAGCTGGGCTTTGAGTTCTTCCAGTTTGGCGGTGACCTGTTCCCCGAGTATCACGGCATTCCCGCCCTGCACCGTGGATATACCGATGCCGATGGCCCGCTTCCCATTCATCCTCATCTTCACAACTGGTGGATCCTGGTAAGATTGTTCAATAGTAGCAAGGTCCCCCAGCCGATACATCTTGCCATTCAAACCTGAGAGTATCAGCTCCTTGATCTCATCGATGGACTGGAATGAACCCGCGGCTTCCACCCGGATCTGGTTTTCCTGGTTGGTAAACGCACCTCCCTGGACCAGCTTGTTCTGTTCACCCAGGGCCTGGGTGATCTGGGTGGGTGTAACTCCTGCATTGGCAAGCCTCTCCTGGGAGAAACTTATATTCACCACCTGGGGCTGGACGCCGTACATGCTTACTTTTGCCGCCTGTTGAAGGGGCACCAGTTCCCGTTTTACAAACTTGGCATACTGCTCCAGTTCGCGGTCCTCGTATCCTTCATCGGCAGTGACGGCATAATAGATCCCGTAAACATCCCCGAAATCATCATTTACATCGATTTTGGAAGCTCCGGGAGGAAGCTTTTTCTCCACATCCAGCACCTTCCTTCTAAGTTCATCCCAGATCTGGTTGAACTCATCCTGCGAGATGTCCTGTTTCATGCTCACCTTGATGGATGACACGCCGGGTCGCGATTCGGATTTGATATAATCAACCCCCCTGGTAGCCTGTATCACCTCCTCGATGGGATCGGTCAGCAGTTCTTCCACCTCCATGGCGGAAGCCCCGGGCAGTTTTGTGGTCAGTACGGCGTCTTTAATAACGAATGGCGCGTCTTCCAGTTTTCCCAGCTTGGGGAAAGCCAGTAATCCGCCTATCAGTGAGAGCACAAGTATAAAGTGGATCACCTGCTTATTGTTCATGGCATAGCTAGCAATGCTCATATATCCTGTTTTTTCTGATGAGAAATTCCATTGTCCGGATCAATTTCAAAGCCTTTCCTGAAGGAATTTTACCTTCTGGCCCTCAACCAGCTGGTGAATTCCGGCGGTGGCGATCCATTCCCCGATCTCAAGGCCGCCGCTGATCTTCACGTGCTGGCTGTCCACAAAATCCTCAATC
>JAZGGT010000381.1:0-2805 GCA_036480555.1 Bacteroidales bacterium
GATAATGGACTTATGAAAAAGGAACCGGCTCTTCAAGAAAAGATTGCATCTGAATTGAACCGCAATAACATGGACATCGGCCCTTTTGTCTTGCGGGCAAAAGAAGGAGGGAGGTCAATGGTCTATGATGACAGCGAAAGCAGGGAGAAGTGGAAGCAGGGATTGTTAGATGCCATTGAGACCTCAAAGCGGACAGGGGCAAAACATGCCCTTATCGTCCCCGGGAAGCTTGATACAAAACTGGAAATGGATTACCAGACCGCCAATGTGATAGACTGCTTGAGGGAACTAAGCGGGATCGCAGAAAAAGACGGTGTAATAATCGTCCTTGAACCATTGAACCGCTGGAATCATCCCGGCCTTTTCCTTACTGGCATTCCCCAGGCTTATGCAATATGCCGGGCTGTTAACAGTCCCTCTTGCAAAATAGTAAATGACATGTATCACCAGCAAATCACTGAGGGGAACATAATTCCTAATATAGACAGGGCCTGGAACGAGATCGCTGCCTTCCATATTGGGGATAATCCGGGAAGGAAAGAACCCGGGACAGGCGAAATCAATTACCTTAATATTTTTAAACATATCCATGAAAAAGGGTTCGATGGAGTGCTTTGCATGGAGCACGGCAGGAGCATAAAGGGGGAAGAAGGAGAAAAAGCATTAATAGAAGCATACAGAAGAGCAGATAGTTTTTAATAGTTGACTTTAACTGATCTTAATCCGATGAAATTAATTAGATCTATAGCATCCTTCTATTTATGTGTTGTCTTATTGCTAAGTCATACATCAATTACAATCGCTTCAGCTCAGGACAGACCAAATATCCTGCTTATTTTATCTGATGACCATAGTGTTCCTTATCTCGGTTGTTATGGCAACCCGGACTTGAAAACCCCTAACCTGGATAAAATGGCATCAGAAGGGGCATTGTTCCAACGGGCCTACACCACAGCACCGCAATGTGTCCCTTCAAGGGCAGGAATACTTACCGGTCGTTCGACTGTTGATATCCGAATGACACGTTTTTCAGCCCCATTGCCCAGGGAAATAATTACATTCCCGGAAGTATTGAGGGAAAATGGGTATTACACCGGTATTTGTGGAAGATCATACCATTTGGACGGTTCAGGGCGAAAACCTGAAATCACCATAGAAACGTTTGATAAATACAACCTTCAAACATTCAGGCATCGTGTTGATTATTTAAAACAGGGCAGGGATATGGATGTTGTCAAACTATTTCAGGAGTTTTTATCCCAGGTTCCAGCAGGCAAACCCTTTTTTATGTGGGCTAATTTCTCTGATCCCCATCGCATTTTCAATGCGGCCGATTATGAGCCTGACCCTGATAAAATTACTTTACCCACAGGATTTCCTGAAACAAAAAAAGTACGAGAAGACCTGGCCGGGCACTATGGTGAATTACAGCGGCTCGATTACCATGTAGGCCTTCTCTTCAATGAATTGGAGAAAATGGGACAACTTGACAATACCGTTATTGTCTTCATGGGTGACAATGGTGCCGCGCTTTTCAGGGGCAAGGGGACCTTATATGAGACCGGGTTGAATGTTCCACTCATCTTTCGTTTTCCGGACAAAGTGAAAGCTGGTTCGGTGTATCAGGAATTGATATCAGGCGAGGACATTGCCCCGACGTTGCTTGATTTTGCCAGTTTAAATCCACTGCCTGAAATGACAGGAAAAACTTTTAAACCCTTAATGGAAAACATGAAATATGAAGGTCATCAATATGTATTTGCTGAAAGGGGGCCTCATGGATCAGGACTACCAACGTCCAGTGGAGCTTTTGATCTGGGCAGGTGTATCATTGGGGAGCGTTATAAATTGATTTATCGTACCATATGGCAATTACCCTATCATCCGGTTGATTTTGCCGGTCTGCCAATGTGGAAAGAATTACGGCAAATGGCATTAGACGGCGGACTGGAAGAACCCTGGAATTCTCTCTATTTTTCACCTGAGCGTCCGATGTTTGATTTGTATGATCTTGAAAAGGATCCACATGAATTGAATAACCTGGCTGGCGATGTGGAATTTACAGAAATTGAAGAGGAATTAAAAGAGGCGCTGCATGAATGGATGATCCTGAACCAGGATTATCTTCCTCTGCCCGTTCCACCTTCATATATAAGAAAAAAGTAAAACTCAAAAAGAATAATTTTCACACATAAACCATTAACAAATGAAAACGATAAGGTATCCTTTTTTACTGATGTTATTATTGACCACTGTCAATGTAGCGGGTCAGGAGCAATATACCCCTGAGGGGGTCAAAATGCTTGAGAATAAAAGCTATGACAATTCCGATGAGGCCAGGCAAGAGATCCTGGAATTATACAAAAACCTTAGTGTGACAGATGTACTGGACGGGATGGACCTGATCGGGTTGCAGGACATCGGGCTGATGCACAATGACATCCGGCCGCTTTGGAGAAAAGTAGATGATTTCAGCCACCGGGTGCTGGACTTCGCAATTACGGTACGCTATGTTCCGACAGATGTGAGAGTGGGACAAAACTCATTCGACAATACCGATGATGCGAAGGCCTGGAAAGGTGAACAATACGGGAGGGCCAGTGACAGGGGCTGGGTAAAATCCGGCAAACCGGGGGACGTTGTAGTGATGGATGTAAATGGGGTAAAAGAGACCGGGAACATTGGTTCCAATAACAGCCTTGGATGGGCTGAGGCCGGCTTTGTTGGGGTTATCACCAATGGTGGAGCCAGGGATACAGATGAGATCATCAAAACAAAGGGCATCCCGGTCTACTGCAGAGATGC
>JAZGGT010000382.1:0-7720 GCA_036480555.1 Bacteroidales bacterium
CCAAGGACTGGAAGAGAGCAGTGTCATGCATATCGTTATGAATATCAGGACGATATACCTGGTGGATAGAGTCCCAGTCAATTCCCTTGGTGGTAAAAAGTGAATATTTCCTGTCCAGGTTTTGCCAGAGCATCTCAAAATTATTCACCGGATTATTCGCAGGATCCTCTGCAGTCAATAATCTTTCGCAGGATATGATCCCTGCACTAAGGATCAGGAAGAGACAGGCATATATGGATCCGGATTTTATCATTTTTTGAAGCGGTAGTACACGGCTACATAGATCAGGTGATTTGCTGACCGGTAATGATTATTGACAGTATAATTTTGAAAGTCCCACTGGTATCCTGCCCGCATAACGAACCTTGTCGCATCCTGGTATGAAACAAACAGGTTTGAATAGATCCTCTGGTACTCATGCAGGCTCGTTATACTTCCACCGGAAACGAATCCCCAAATATCCTGTCTGGATCTTCTGATTGAGCCCTCCGGAACAATGGATCCCAGGCTTGGCCTGATGATGTAATTCAGTACGGGGACAGATAACTCCCACATGAAATGAAGATCTCTTTGCCATGGTGTATAATCGATGACCAATGAGGGACCCAGGTTAAAGGCCAGGCAATGAGAGTAGCTATTATTCGGCCAGTTCGTATGTGAGCTTGCATTGTAGCTGGTGAGGAAGTGAAAGCCCAGGTATATCCTCCATTTCTCGGCTTCGCCTCTCAGACGATATGCCCTGATCCAGTCTATGCTTCCGCGGTAGAGGTGAGAAGCTGAATTGTTGTCAATATCCGGACTGATCTTGCTTTTCTGATAAATAAAGGCCAGTTGGTCATATAAGCGGTCATTCTGCTCATTCAAACATACCTGGAACATATAACCATTTCCACGATATGGCATGGGGGAGTGAAATTCATCGAGGATCATGTTTGCACTCCAGCCTGTCCCGATACCTACCATCATCGTATCCTGCTGGGTCCATGCATGCAGGGAAAGTATTGAAAAACAGATAGTCAGGAATGCTCTCATCGTTTGATTCATTATCCCGTCCCCTGGGGGACGACTATGGAACCAAGCGGTTTTTCCGTGCCCCAATGCCAGCTTTGCCCCTTTCGGATCCCCGGTTCTTCCAGGCTATAATGCTCCGGGAGGTCCAGTTCGATTGAATATGTCAGTTTAGTGATACCTGGATTTACAGGGTACCATAGCTTGTCCGGTGTGAGCATAGTACCCTTGTCGGAGCCATCCCCTATCATGCCTTTATAAGTCAGTGAGATATGTATTTGATCACCCGGCATTACCGCCTCTTGTATATACAGGACAAGCCTGCCGCTGTCAAACTCATAATACTTCAACTCCTGGGCTGTCAGGGATAGTATCTCCACAAACTCATTTAACTGGAATGTTATGCTGTCGTGGTATTCTTGTCCCGGGACAAAAACCATCTGTACATTGGCTGATAAGCTGGTGCTTGCAGGGTCGTAACTGGCAGTGATGTGATAATGGGTGAAATAATACGGGCGATACGGATTACATGAGAAACCGGATAAAAGCAGGAATATGACCAATAACTTCTTCATGCAATACTGTGCCTGTCAATTCACTGCAAGCATTATCTCTACAGGTTCCGGTGCTCCCAGTTCGAGGCTTCGGGATCCGGGGGATGAACCTCCAATGCTGATCTTGAATTCTCCGGGCTCAAGGATGAATTTACCTTCTTCATTCACCATCTGAAGCATTTTCTCATTTACCCTGAAGCTTACCTGTTTGCTTTCACCGGGTTCCAGATATACGCGCTGGAATCCCTTCAGGGAACTGAAGGGCATATCGACAGAGGCTTCCAGGTCGGTGACATAGAGCTGGACCACTTCCTCGCCTGCTAATTCACCCTTATTGCTTACTGTGACTTCAATGTTTATTTCCTCTCCTGCATTTATGGAGAGGATATCAACATCTGTTGCCTCATAACTGAAAGGAGAATAGCTCAAACCGAATCCAAAGGGATACATGGGATCTTTTGTCATATACCTGTAAGTTCTGCCGGCCATGGAGTAATCATCATAAGGGGGCAGGTCTTCAATGGATTTGGGGAAGGTGATGGGCAGGCGGCCGGATGGGTTTACGTCCCCGAATATAATATCCCCCACTGCATTTCCCCCTTCTTCACCCGGGTACCATACAAAAAGTATGGCATCCACCAGGTCGGCCACCTCGCTGATGTCAATAGGACTTCCTCCATTCAGGACAAGGATAATTGGATTCTCATTGCCATCACTCAATTTTCTGATCATTCTGACCTGGGATTCGGGTAAACCGATATCTAACCGATCGCCCGCGGTTGGAGAAAGAATGGCTTCTCCTTCTTCCCCTTCCAGCAAGGGAGAAATCCCAAAACATGCTACCGTAACTGTACCTGCTTCCCTGGCCCCTCCAGTTGTCCAGTCTGCGGGATTTATATTCTCCCTGTCCAGCTCGGCCCCCTTGCGGTACTCTATGAAAGTCCCGGCCTGTCTTTTTGCTGCTACACCTTCCAGGATGGTTGACATTTCACCGCTCACACCATAATAATTGCCCAGCATCACATCCAGGTTGGTGGCGTTTGGACCGGTAACATAAATCTTTTCTGTATCATCAGAGAGGGGGAGTACCCCGTTATTTTTGAGCAATACCACGCATTTCTGTGCTGCTTCACGGGCAAATGCTTTGTGTTCCGGACAATTGATCACATCTGTTGAGATCTTGGTAAAAGGTACCATATCATAAGGGTCAAAGAGTCCCAGTTTAAAACGGGTACGAAGCAGGTAGGCCAGGGATGCATCAATCTCCTCCTCGGTTACAAGTCCCCTGTCAACCGCTTCAAGCAGGGACATAAAGGTGTTGCCACAGTTCAGGTTAACACCGCTTTTTAATGCCAGGGCTGCGGCTTCGGCAGGGTCGGCTGCCACTCCGTGTCCCTCGTAGAGATCTCTCAGGGCCCCGCAGTCAGATAATATATGTCCCTCGAATCCCAAATTATCACGGAGGATGTCCAGCAACAGGGTATTGCTTCCGCAGCAAGCTTCATCATTGGTGCGGTTGTAGGCACACATGATCGATTCAACACCTGCCTCAACCAACTCCCTGAATGCATAAAGGTAGGTTTCATGCAGGTCCTTCTGGCTTGAGACCGCATTGAACTCGTGGCGGAGTCCCTCGGGACCGCTATGCACTACATAATGTTTTCCGCAGGCGCCTGCCTTTAAATATTTCGGATGGTCACCCTGTATCCCTTTCATCAGTGAGACACCGATCCGGGATGTAAGGAAAGGATCTTCTCCATAGGTCTCCTGGCCGCGTCCCCACCTCGGGTCACGGAAAATATTAATATTCGGAGTCCAGTAGGTAAGTCCCCCGTACCTTCTTGAAAACCCATATTCCTCCATGGCATGGAACATGGCCCGTCCTTCATCCGAGATGGCCGTCCCGATACGCCCTATCAGGTCCGTATCCCAGGTAGCCGCCAGTCCGATTGCCTGCGGATAGACGGTTGCCCTGCCGAACCTGGCCACTCCGTGCAGGCATTCCCCCCACCAGTTGTAGGCTGGTATGTCCAGCCGGTCAATGGCTGCACTGTTATTGACCATCTGGGAGACCTTCTCTTCCAGGGTCATCCTGGAAATGAGGTCGGCCACGCGATCATCAATGGCCTGTCCGGGATCCTTCCAGATCTCATCATATTCAGCCTTTTCGGCAGTCCCGGTGCGATCTCCTCCGCAGGCGGGAAGGAGCAATGCAAAGATGATCAGGATGCAGAACGGGGAGGGTAAACGTTTCATTTGTATATAGGTTTGGTTAGGAACCTTAAAGTAAATAAAAATCCTTGTTGAGCGCAACCCGGTTTTAGTATGCTTTACCGGCTTAATCTGGTTTGTTGTGACGGTATTTGATCACTCTGACTTCTTCGAGCGTGATCAACCCTTCTTTGACATGCGTATCCAGGAAAGGCATGAGGAGGTTTATCCTTTCCTTTTTGTCAATGATTTCAATAACCATTGGGAGATCTTCTGAAAGCCTGAGTACCTTGGTGGTATGGATCCTGCTGCTGGCACCGAATCCCATTACTCCCTTCAGTACGGTGGCACCGGCCATGTTCAGCCTGCGTGACTCAATAAGAATGGCCTCATATAATGGATGACCTTCGCATCGGTCGGATTCACCAATGAATATCCTGAGCAGGAGGCCTTTTTCCGGCAGTTTCATATGTTATTGTTTTAGTCTATAGTGTTGACGAGCAATGTACCTACCGGGAAAAGGCTGCCCGTCAGCCTGTGTGCCAGTCCGGATGCAAGATAGCGAGCCAGGGTTCCAAGGGCACCGCCTGTCATTAAAAACAGAAGCTTGACCATGATCTCTGAAAAGATTGATTGTCAAATTTAATGAGTTTCATGGGAATTATTTAACAATGTATCAACAATGCTGGCTTATAGCCGAGGCTATGCATATCTTTATTAGAAAATATCCAGGATGAAGAACATACCCGTTATTAATGTCACAGAAAACTCACTCGCTGAGGCCTATGAAGCTGCGCTGGTAGGTTTATATAAGGGGGGAACCCGGTTTCAGACCCAATATGATAAGCCGGATGATCCGCTGAGTTTGGATTGTACCATGAACATCACGGTCCTGGACCCGGAAAGTGACCCGATGATCCACCAGGCTTTTCCTGGAGGTATTGATGACCTGAAGGAGTATGTTTTTGAGCTAAAAGGATTCAAGGACCACTGGGTAAAAAATATGAATGATCCTGGGGATACCCGCTGGGAATATACCTATCATGGGAGACTGAAGAAGTATGGCTCATGGAAGGAACTTGTAGGTGAAGGGGATCCAAGGGAGCGCCAGGATGTTGGATACCAGGTTGACCAGATAGAATATGTTATACAAAAGCTTGTGGATCAGCCATTTACCAGGCAAGCACAGATGATCACCTGGATGCCAAACCATGATCTGCAGGTATACGACCCTCCCTGCCTTCAATCCCTGTGGTACAGGATCCTTGAGGATGAGGATGGTACACAGTGGCTGAACTGCAATATCCGGTTCAGGAGCAATGATGCCTGGGGAGCCAATTTTATGAATATGTTCGGCTTTATACGCTTCAACCGGGAAGTGATCGCTGATGAAATTGCCCGGCGGAACGGGAAAACTGTCAGGCTGGGCAGAATGAATTGGCAGGCTGATTCATACCATATTTATGGAAGGGATATTAAGCAGGCCAAGGAAATGCTGTTTGACCGCCTGGATTCCATGAGCCTGGAAGAAAGGACATACAATTTCAATGATGAATTTATCCAGGAAATGTACAATGGGGCGGATGAAATGATCAGGATGAAGATCAGGCAATATGATGAAGAGCATGCCTGATCAGGCCAATTCAGGTCCGGTTTGTTTTAATATCATTGATCACCCTTCACTACTTCAATGATCCCTACATCAATGAATTGCTGTTTCAGCCGGCTGTTGCGATCCACCGGAGGGTCTTTGCTGTAGCTGTGGACGGCAATATCATTCCTGCCGGTTCTCAGAAGTTGTTGCAGGTCGGTATTGAAATCAATCATCTCATGGATGTTTTTCGTGGGACTGAAAACACCAAGTTTCCTTCCATTCACATATACGGTTGAAACAGCATTGTAGGAAAGGATATTCAGGTAAAGCTTTCCCTCTGGTAACCGGTCTATTTCAAAATCCCGCCTGAGCCATATGCCTGTGGTATCCCATTGACTGCCATTACCGAAAAGCCGGTACCTTCCCCGGTGACCGAAACCGGCAACACCAACCTGCCACAATGTGTCGATATAATCTTCAGCATGCCATCCGGGTCCGGGTGGATCCAGGGAATACTTCCACAGGATACTGTCGTGCTGTTCACCTGAGGGAAGTATGAAACGGAACACTTCGGACTGATTATAAAGCATTTCTGCCAGCCTTGATGCACGGCTGGTATCCAGTTTTACGATCTTGCGATCATAGGTCATCAAGCCGTTTACTTCGACTTCAACATCCGATGTCTGGGTATATATAGCGGCAGCCAGGCCCTTTGACACGAAAGGGGCAAGCCTTTGGATGAGCTGCTCATAGGCATCGTTGAGATCAGTGAGGGATTCGGTGTCCTGATAACCCCAGTTGTTCGTATCCTGCCATAAATGCCCGGAAGCCGCGTATTTGAGTCCACCAAATTCCCCCAGAACCACGGCCCGGTTTTCTTCGAGGGGAGCGATACCAGGTCCCGGATAATAATGCAGGTCAAGCATTTCGCCGCCACCGAAATCCGTCCATCCACTCGGACCGTCAACCAGGCGTGTGCTGTCGAGTTCTTTGGTCCAATCCATGATCTCATTGGTTTTGAATTGTCCCCAGCCCTCATTGAAAGGCACCCATGCAATGATGGAAGGAAAGTGGTGGAATGCATTGATGATGGCTTTCCATTCCCTGCGGAATATTTCCTCCTGACTGGTAGGACGTTCCACATCCTTAACAGCATAAGGGTCGAGTCCGCCGGCACATCGCGGCATATCCTGCCAGACCAGGAGTCCCAGTTTATCACACCAGTAATACCACCTGGCTGGTTCAACCTTGGTATGTTTCCGGACAGTGTTGAATCCCAGCGCCCTGGTCACTTCGATATCATATTTCAGGGCATCATCTGAGGGAGCTGTATACAGCCCTCCCGGCCACCAGCCCTGGTCAAGCGGACCAAAATTAAATACTGCTTCGTTATTCAGAAAGATCCGGTTTATCCCGTTTGCATCCTTCCGGATTTCCACCTTTCTCATGCCAAAATAGCTGGCAACTTCATCCACTGTGTCCTCCTTTTCCATGAGTTGTACTTTCAGGTCATACAGGTGGGGATGGTCAGGGGACCATAAACTGGGATCTGGTATGTTCAATCTGAGTATTGAATCCTCCTGTCCTTCCTGTATCAGCAGGCAAGAATCCCGGTCCCATACCGAGATCCTGAGCCGGTGGTGTTTTTCCCGATTTGTAAGCCCAACACTTATCAGGACTGACCGGCTGTCTAAATCCGGGATAATCCTGATATGGTCTACATGGGATGCTGGTACCTTTTCCAGCCAAACGGTCTGCCAGATTCCCGATACAGGTGTATACCAGATACCCCTTGGATCCAGGACTTGCTTGCCCCTTGACTGCAAGCCTTCATCTGTCGGGTCCCAAACCCTGAGTGTAATCTGGATATCTTTTTTATTCAATGCCTCTGTTACATCGAAGTAAAAAGGATCATAGCCTCCGGCATGCTCACCTATCTTCTGGCCATTGACCCAGAGGCTTGCATGCCAGTCAACCCCTCCAAAATGCAAGAGTATCCTTTGTCCATTTGTGGGTTTTTCCAGCCGCAGGTGTTTCCGGTACCACATGGCATTCTTGCGGGTAACCTTCCTGGTGATCCCGCTGAGGGTTGATTCCACACAAAATGGTACAAGTATCCTCTCATCAAAGTGTCCGGGTACTTCACTTGCCGAGTCGGTCAGGGTAAAATCCCAGACGCCGTTCAGGTTAATCCAGTTTTTACGGACCATCTGGGGACGTGGATACTCGGGGAGTACGCTGTTCGTGTCCAGTTTTTCACCCCATGGGGTAAGTATGGGAGATATTTTTGGATCCCATTGTGCATGTGACTGAAGGGTGGTGAACAGGGTCGTGAATAACAGGAGAAAAGTTC
>JAZGGT010000383.1:0-4598 GCA_036480555.1 Bacteroidales bacterium
CAAGCCAATTCAGTGACTTTGCTTTTTTCGAAACCGGAATTCTAAAAGAAGAAGAATGGGGCGCAAAATGGGTGCACGCCCCCACATCAGATTCAACAAATTGTCCCTATTTGAGATACGATTTCGAACTAGACAAAACACCCCTCTTTGCTCCTGCATATGTAGCCTCCGTTGGATTTCACGAACTGTATGTCAATGGTAAAAAAGTAGGTGATGCAGTGCTTACACCATCGGTTTCGGACTTAAGAAACAGGGCTCTGTATTCAAGTTATGACCTGTCTTCCTACCTGAAAAAAGGCAAGAATACAATTGTCATCTGGCTTGCATCCGGGTGGGCAGATTTTTCGGATGGAAACCCCAAAGCAGATTTCAATGTAAATATTAGGCCCCTGTGTATAGCTCAATTCATGACAGGGCCGGAGCAATGGATCACCACTAACGAAACCTGGAGGTATACCCCGAGTAATACCTATCACCTTGGCAGATGGCAAAACAGTGATTTTGGAGGAGATCTTGTTGTTGATGCTGACCACGATGTGGAATGGGCACTTACCCATATTGAGGATGGCCAGTGGACCCATGTGGATGAGGTTGAGTGTGGATTGAAATTATCTTCCGACTTCCTGGAACCAAACCGGATGGTGAAGAAAAGGGCCGCAAAATCAATACGGAAAACAGGGGAAAGAAAGTATCAATTTTCCATGGATTCGATATACACAGGCTGGATAGAGGCAACACTGAAAGGAAAGCCGGGACAGCGCATCTCCATTTCGGCTTCATCTTATCCGGGCAAAGAGGTAGAATTTAACCAGACAAACATCCTGGTGATAGGGGCTGATGGACAAGGGAAGTTTCGTAACAGGTTCAGTTACCACCAGGTTGAATACATTACCGTGGATGGGATCGACTATCAGCCAGAACTCAATGATGTTCGGGGTTTTCAGGTAACAAATGACAGGGAACGATATGGTGAATTTCAGTGTTCAAATGAGTTGCTGAACCAGATCTATGCCAATACCTGTTATACCTATGAAAGCCTGTCCACCGGAGGCATGTCGGTGGATTGCCCCCATCGTGAACGCTTGGGATACGGGGGAGACGGACACAGCAGCCTGGATATTGCACTGGATGCCTATGCCTCCCACCCGTTTTTTACAAAATGGGCGCAGGATTGGGTTGATATCCAGGATGCAAGCGGACGCATAAACCACACAGCGCCTACCTTGGGAGGTGGTGGTGGCCCTGCCTGGAGCGGCTTTATTCTCACCATGCCATGGGAGGTATACCTGAATTATGGCAACACCCGGATCCTGGAAAACACATTTACTGCCGCGCAAAGATGGCTCGGGTACCTGGAAGCACATGTCAATGAAAAAGGATTGCTGGATGTGGTTTCGGCGGGTGACTGGGAGTATATGGGTGAAAACAGGTGGCTCTTTTTGGGGGATTGGGCAAATCCACACGGTCAGGAGGTAAGCGATTCCAAAGAAGCTTCTTTATTTAATAATTGCTACTACGTATATGTATTGAAAATCGCTTCAGGCATCGCTCATATATTGGAAATGGAAGATATTGCTGAGGCCTACAGGACAAAAGCCCGGGAAGTAAGCGAGGCCGTTAACCGTAGCTTTTACGATTCAATCTATTATACCTATATCGATACCAGGCAAACCCACCTGGTGATGCCCCTGGTCGCCGGAATTGTTCCGGAAAAGGATATTCCGCAAGTGGAGGAGAAACTCAGGGATGAGATCCTGGTCAACCAGGATGGCCACTTTGATACAGGAATTCACGGCACCTATTATTTAACCAAGTACCTTACGGAAACAGGCAATCATGAGCTATTAAGCACCCTGATGAATCAAACTACCTATCCCGGATTTGGTGAGATCATATCGAGGGGCGAGATCACCTGGCCCGAATACTGGCACCCGGTTAATTCACGTGTTCATGGTTGCCTGAATGGCATTGGCGGCTGGTTTCAGCGAGGTATTCTGGGCATTCAGATCGATCCGGAGGTGCCGGGGTATAAACATTTCCTCATTAAACCAGCCTTCATGGATTCCCTTCAGTGGGCAAAAGGCCACCATATTTCTCCCTATGGTTCCATTGAAGTAAGCTGGGAAAAAACCAAAGACGCCTATATCCTTGAATTTGATATTCCGGAAAATACATCGGCCTCTGTTTTTATTCCAGCCAAGGCAGAGATTGATATTAAAGAAAGTGCCCGGGAAAGCAGCAAAGCGCTTCAGGATGCCCATGGAGTAAGCTTTATAGGAATGGAAAACGGAAACGCTGTATTGAACGTGGGTTCAGGTCACTATAAATTTGTTTCCAAACACGAATAAGATATGTGTAATACCATGAACTACTTCAGATCAATGATTTCAAAGTATGTTGCTACAATGGCAATGATTGTTTTCTGCTCTTCTTCACCATCTTTCGGACAGACTGAGGAGAAACCCAATATCCTGATTATTATGACGGACCAGCAAGCCTGGGATGCCGTTGGTTATTCAGGTAATAAAGCAATTATTACACCCAATCTGGACAGGCTTGCCAGCGAAGGTGTGAACTTTAGCCATGCAGTGACTCCCTGCCCGGTGTGTGTACCGGCGCGTACTTCCATACTAACCGGACGTTTAACGGAGACCACAACCATACGGGAAAACAGGGATGCCCGAACGGGTGAATGCTATTATCCCACGTTCGATGAGATCCTGGTTAAAAGGGGATATAAATCGGAATATTGCGGCAAGTTTCATGCACCCGAACATATGGCAAGGGTCTATATGAATCCGCCGGTTGAGGGGATGACCGGTACGGAGCCAATAATGCGTTGGGAGCCCTTGTATGTAAAGTACTTGAATGAGAGTGTGAATAAGAGGCCGTTGCAACCGGGGGAACTCTATGAAACCACATTTTATGGAGGTACCATCCCGTATAAGCTCGATCCTACGGACCGATACTACAAATACATGCCGGCAGGTGAAATCCCTGAAGAGGAGAATGAAAGACGTTTAAGCCAGGCTGATATTCATGGGGCGCTTGATTTGCCAGCAGAATATACCATTACAGCCGTACAGGGAAAACAAACAATTGAAGCCCTTGAGCGATTGAAAGGGGAACGGTTCGTGCTAACCTGCTCGTTTCATTGTCCGCATGTACCCATTACTCCATCTGAGCCCTATGCATCCATGTATAAGGCAGGGGATATGCATACTCCTGCTTCTATAGCAGACACAAGAGACAACTCTCCCTACAGTCCGGGTAAACCAATACCCCCCTACAATGAGGCAGAGAAAGTACAGTACATGATCGCCAATTATTATGCTTTTGTCACTGAAATTGATGATTGGGTAGGCAAGATCCTGGACAGGCTGGATGAGTTAAAGCTGGCGGAAAACACCCTGGTGATATTTGTATCAGACCATGGAGAGATGCTGGGAGCACATGGTATGCGGGGGAAATTCAATTTCTATGAGGAATCGGTTCGTGTACCTTTTGTGATTCGCTACCCGGGTAAAATAGAACCTGCTCAAACCATCTCAACACCGGTTTCAATACTCAATATATATTCTACAGTCCTTGATTACGCGGGCTTAAAGAATATCCCCACCGATGGTTACTCTCTCCGGGGAGTCTTGGAAGGAAGGGTAGCTCCGGAATATGATTTTGCTGTTTCTGAATGGCAATGGAAAAATGCGAATGTTCCTTCCATAATGATTCGAACAGACAGCTGGAAGTTAATGACTACCCATCGCAGCGGCGGAACAAATGTAGAAGCACTATTTGATTTGAAAAATGACCCTCATGAATTGAATAATCTTCTGGGTTCAAACCCGGACCGCTTCAAGTATGAGGAGACTGCTGAGGATTTGCGTACGAAGTTGACAGGGTATTTGAAAAATGTAAACTCGCCGCTCGCCGAGGGTGTTGAGAACAGGATATTGATTCGGGATTAGGGGACAACATAAGCAATGAGACAAATACTTTCCCTCTCGATAGTGGTAGGCACTCCTGTACAGTGGAAGAGGAGGATACTAAATGAAGCTCGAACTCAATACAGAAATGAATGAAAAAGAACGCACAGTTTACAAGGAATCATCGAAATATGGCTTCCCATCTCTCAGGGCTGGTTGTTTGTATTGCAATGCTTATCAGCTTTTGTGGATGCACTTTAAAAAACGATTCGGTTACCACAGCTGATCAAAAAAGCCATGTTGACTCCGACAATCCGATGACAGGTTCGGAAGGTCAGGAACTTATTGATGTATGGGATGCAAAGAAGGTTCGTGCCCGGGGCCCCATCCTGATTGCTCATCGTGGGGGTGTGGTTGGGCCAGCTATACCGGAATGTTCCAGGTTGGCAGTTAAAATGGCAGCCACCTATCGATACGATATGGTTGAACTGGATGTTCAGGAGAGTCAGGATCATCATCCCATTGTATTTCATGACCGCAACATGATGCGTGCATGCGGGATAGATAAAGAAATAGCAGACTTTACCCTGGAAACAGTCACGCAAATACAATTTCTGAACAGTGATGAGACCATTACCTCCCTGGACAGTATGCTCGATCTTTGTCGTTCGCTTC
>JAZGGT010000384.1:0-2069 GCA_036480555.1 Bacteroidales bacterium
AAAATGCTCTGATCAAAAGTCAATTGAGTTTGTTTTGAAAATTAGTATTTTAAGTGTTCTTCAAAAATACTGATAAAGTTTGAAAAGGATTATATTAGATTATTTTTCGGTCGTTTTTAAATCAACTCTTTCAATGATCTTATACACAGGATAAGGATTATAGCCTCTTCCCCATTGTGGGATCAGGTACCGGTCAAAATAGTTCCAGAAAAGAAGTCCATCATCCGTCTGGGGTTCTAGTAAATATGCAATCAGGTTCCCAAGGGGTTGCGACGTGCGAACCACATGCGTTCCGGCTGGGAATTCTTTCTGCACCTCAACAAACCTGCCCTTGATCGTATTGGTATAGTGTCCCTGGTTCAGGCGGTTGGCTCCTGTTAATTCTTCAATCTTGTATTGTTCTACGTCAAAGGTGTTGGCTTGAATTAGATTCTCTACCTTAATCCCGTGTTTTTTGAGCAGGGCAATAATGTATGGATCAGGAAATTCAATAACATAGGCAAAAGGAAATTTTACACTTGTTACCGGATAATAATCTGCTAAATAGGAAACTGTAACTGTTTTCTTCCGGTCAGTTTTAATAACTCGCCTCCTTCCGGATTCCGATTGAGCTGTTTCAACCTCATAGGCTTTGATGGTCACTTTTTCAGGAGTAGGTTTTGGCCGATAGGTTATGGCAAACGAATCGGAAGGGGCCGGTGACATTCCTCTCCTAATGGTCCTCAGGTCAACCTTCCTGATCATATCACGGATCTCCGTGTTGTTTTGTGATGCATAATCCAGTAATGAACGTATCAGGTAATAACAGCCCTGGACCCGGGATTTAAAATCAGCGTATACATAATTCTCGTTGAGTATTCCAAGTCTGTTGCGGACACCAACATAATTACTCATATAACGCGGTTCACAGGCATATGGGAACCATCCTTTATCGAAATCGGTTGGGTCCATAAAGACACCATAGTAGCAGTTCTCGGTATGGTATTCCTCTCTAAGCCTGCTGGCCATAGCTGGCATCATCTTATCCCGCATGTAGTTGATCAATAACCGGTCTCCATTTGGATTGAGCATCCAGGTAAATGTCACCGGTTCTTCGTGATAAGATCCGTTTGTGGTATGGCAATCCATGATGATGGAAGGGTCCCAACGGTTATACACGTTTGTGATTACTCCTTCAATTTCAGGTGATTCAATTTTCATCGCATCCCGGTTCAGGTCAAGGAGCATGCCATTATGCCTTACACCGACACCGTTAACCGGTCCGTTCTGGCGAGATCTGTTTGATGGTGAAATTTTTTCGTTCCCATCGGCATTCAGGATTGGGCATACCAGCAATACAACATGGTTAAGTACCTCCGTATCCTGTTTCTTCAGCAGGTCCCTTGTGTACATCAATGTTGCCTCTTTTCCTTCAACTTCTCCCGCATGGATGTTCGCATGAATGTAGACCACGATCCGGTCATCATTCACCAGATCATCCGGTGATTGAGGTAATGGATCCCCAATGACCAGCAGGGGGATATCTCTGCCTTCCGCAGTCCTGGCAATATTCTCGACCCGAATAAGGGGAGATTCCTTTTCGAGAATGGAAATAAAATCCATGACATCCTTATAGGTTGAGGTGGATTCAAAATTGGTCTTTTCAGCAACAGTTAGAATAGTTAACTGGTTATAGGCCAGTGATTGTATGAAAAATGTCAGGACCAGAATTAGTAGAAGTCGTTTCATCACTATTTAATTTTAGAAATTCTAAATATAAGGAAATTCCCTATCTGACCTGCAGGAGTGGCCTACTTTTATTATGGGGTCTCCCCTGAAATGCAAAGTACAAATCCAAGAAAATGATCTATAACCGTGGCACGGTTAGAATCGTGTCACGGGTAAATCAAGCCCGATTAGATTCATGTATCGTAAAGTACAAACCAAACTAAATGACACTTCGACAGCAATGGGGATGGGGAAAGCAAATTTCGCCTGCCTGCTCGTCTATCCATCGGACCGCTATGAGCGGGCGGACGGAGTTTCAACCACTCCTCTTGAAATACTCGTCAGACGAACTGGAGTCGTCG
>JAZGGT010000385.1:0-4084 GCA_036480555.1 Bacteroidales bacterium
ATAAACTGGGACCGACGGTGCCACAGGCAGATAAGGATGTACTTATGGGACAGGCTAAATTCCTCAGGGGATTCAATTACTTCTGGCTGGTAAGGCTGTATGGGGATATACCGATAATTACGGAGGATACAGATGTGATTGCCGGTGAAATCACCAGGGATCCCATTGCGAATGTATACGACTTGATCATTGCCGACCTGCAAGTTGCCGAAGCTAATCTGCCAGATGCATGGGAGGGAGGCAAGGGTGGCAGGCCTTCAAAATGGGCTGCTAAGACTTTGCTGGCAAAGGTATATATCACCATGGCTACTGCGCCCATGAACAATAACTCTTATTTTCAGCAGGCAAGAGATAAGGCCAGGGACGTAATGGATAACGGGCCTTATGACCTGACGCCTGATGTTTATAAGGTATTTGATCTGGGAAATAAATTTTCTCCTGAGATCATGTTCAGCTACAATGCCACGGAGGATGATATTGCCACACCACCTCAAATCTGGCTGCCGGGTTCCATGGCTTTTGGCTGGGGTGATTTTGCACTAGAAAAGGATTGGGCCGAAGCTTATCCTGAACAACCCCGGAAAGATGCCTATATGATCCTTTATGACTGGGATAGTACCTCATATTTAGATTGGGATGGTACGCATACGCCTCATTTGAGAAAGTACGTTTATAATTCACGTGAGACCATGGAGTCACTGAACACATGGGCAAATATCCCTTTGATCAGGTTTGCTGATGCATTGTTGTTGTTCGCTGAAGCGGAAAACCAAGTCAACGGAGGTCCAACGCAGGCTGCTGTTGATGCGGTAAACCGGATCATAGACCGGGCCAATGATAATGTTGATAATCCGAGTCATCCAAAATTAACGACCAGCATGTCACAGGCTGAATTTGATGCTGCGGTCATCGATGAACGAGGACTGGAGCTGTTTTTCGAATATGACCGTTGGTTCGATCTGGTAAGAAAACGGATACTCTGCGAGAAGGTGAGACCCGCGATGCAGGTAAATTGTGATGAAAATGATTACCTGTGGCCGATCCCTTACAATGATCTGAAGCTTAATGAGAACCTTACCCAGAACCCGGGTTATACAACACCGCAAGATTAAACAATATTTGTTTTCTTTTAAATCAAAATTTTGAAAATATCCGTGGATAAAACTTTATCCGCGGATATTTTTTTATATTAT
Organism: Bacteroidales bacterium; assembly: GCA_036480555.1. Classification (GTDB taxonomy): domain Bacteria; phylum Bacteroidota; class Bacteroidia; order Bacteroidales; family SM23-62; genus SM23-62. The sequence continues at coordinate 1,194 of JAZGGT010000385.1, forward strand.
TTCAGATTATGGTCTTCGTGTCAACCGGCATAAAATCAATCAGGGGTTTCATCACAGAACCCTTAGTTCTGGCCGTTTGTACCCTACTGGTATTTTCACTGGCCAGTTGTTGCAGGACCGGTTCTGACAGTAAGTTTCATGGCCAGACACTTTTGCAGGAACTGCCTTCCTCCCATACGGGGATACAGTTTATTAATCAGCTGCATGAAAGTGATACGAATAATCCCCTCTTTTATGAATATTATTATAACGGCGCAGGATTGGCGGTTGGAGATATTAACAACGACGGACTGAGCGATATTTTCTTTGGGGCCAACATGGAAAAGAGCCGCCTGTATCTGAATGAGGGCGGATTGAAATTCAAAGATATTACTGAGACATCGGATATTAACACTCAAGGTAGCTGGATTACCGGTGTAACTTTGGTTGATATTAACCAGGATGGATGGCCGGATATATACCTGAGTGTGGGAGGAAATATTGATGACGATTACCGGAATCTGCTGTACATCAGTAATGGCGAAAAGGATCACCTGGCGTTCACAGAACGGGCGAAAGATGCCGGACTCCAGGATGATGGCTATTCAACCCAGGCTGCTTTTTTCGATTATGACCGGGATGGTGACCTGGACATGTACCTGGTGACCTCGGCCATGAACGTTCCAAATAAAAATTCAGTACGGCGTCCCGTTGGCGACGGAACCCATATTACCACGGATCGCCTGTACAGGAATGAAGGCATTGACCCTGTCAGCCGACTGCCAAAATTCCACAATGTATCAATGGAAGCAGGCATCACCTGGGATGGATTCGGACTTGGGATCAGTATCAGTGATATAAACAGGGATGGCTGGCCGGACATATACATATCGAATGACTATATAACCAATGATTTACTCTATATAAATCAGGGCGATGGCACTTTTAAGAACCTGATCAGGGATTATTTCAGGCATGTGAGTTACAGTACCATGGGCATGGATGTCGCAGATTTCAATAATGATGGCCTGGTTGATGTGTTCACCCTCGATATGCTCCCGGAAGATTATTTCAGGAAAAGGATAATGGCCGGCAACATGCGGAGTTATGAAAGATACAGGGCCGAAATAAAAGCAGGCTACCTTGAACAATATATCCGGAATATGCTTCAGTTGAATAACGGAGCGCTCAATGGAGAGTATTCCTTCAGCGAAATCGGGCAACTTGCCGGCGTGTTTGAGACAGATTGGAGCTGGGCCCCTTTATTTGCAGACTTTGATAACGACACGTACAAGGATCTGTTTATCTGCAATGGCATTCCGCACGATCTTACAAATATGGATTATTCTGCCCTCTGGATAACTACCATGAAAAAGAATCCCTCGATTGATTTTGAAGTGCTCAGGGCAATCCTGATGAAGGACCTTAACACAAAGGGGAATGTTAAAAAACCAAATGTTATTTACCGGAATTCGGGAGGCTATGTATTTGATGATGTGTCAAAAGAATGGGGAATGGATCAGCCTTCGTATTCCACCAGCGCTGTTGTTTCCGATCTCGATAATGACGGGGACCTGGACCTGGTCCTGAATAATATCAATGATCCTGCCTCTGTTTATAAAAACAACCTGATTGACAAGACTGGTCCGGATAGCTCCTCGCATTACCTGGTCGTTCATTTATCAGGCAGTGAATTCAACAGGAATGGTATCGGGTCCATGATCACTCTTTACCACGATGATCAGCTGCAATTTTATGAACATTTCCCTGTCCGTGGTTTTCAATCAATGCTCGACAATAAATTCCATTTCGGACTGGGAGGGAACCTGGCAGTTGATTCCTTATCTATACAATGGCCTGACGGCAAAATTCAAATCCTGTATGATATTCCGGCCAACCAGACATTGGTCCTGAGCCATCAGGATGCCTCCGATCAGGAGTACCAGGATATTGCTGAAGGCCCTGATGACCTGTTATTTAAGGAAGTGTCGGAAAATCTCAATATTGAGTATGAACACAGGGAAAGGGAATTTGTTGATTTTAACATACAACCATTGATCCCGCATATGTATTCAAGGGAAGGACCTGGTATTACGGCAGGTGATGTGAATGGAGACGGGTTGGACGACTTTTTTATCGGCGGGTCCACAGGATTTGCGGGGGAAGTTTTCATACAACAAGAATCCGGTAAATTTTCCTCCTATCCTTTGCCCGGAAATAAAAACTTTGAAGACATGGGTGCGCTTTTTTTTGACGCCGATACTGATGGTGATGATGACCTGTATGTAGTGAGTGGCGGTACCGGACTGCCTCCGGGTAATCCGTTCTATGCAGACCGCTTGTTTATAAATAAGGACGGTGGAGATTTTGAACTTATGAATGGTGCATTACCATTGGACGGAGTATGCGGTTCGCAGGTTACTGCATCCGATTTTGATAAAGATGGCGACCTCGATTTATTTGTCTGTGGAAGGGTGGAGCTGGAAAATTACCCGATACCTCCAAGAAGCTATCTTTTACGAAATGACAGCGAAGGCTCAATTGTCCGGTTCACGGATGTCACACGCAGCAAAGGTAAGGGATTGGAGAACGCGGGACTCATTTCCGCTGCCCTTTGGTCAGATTTCAATAAGGATGGCTGGCCTGATCTGATACTTGCCGGTGAGTGGATGCCCATTAAATTTTATCAAAATGTCAGAGGTGTTTTTCAGGATGTAACCCGGAATACCAGCTTGGAAAATTACACCGGATGGTGGAACAGCCTGGTTGCTGCTGATTTTGACAAGGATGGTGACATGGATTATGTTGCTGGTAACCTGGGACTGAATACACGGTTTAAGGTTTCACAGGACCAGCCCATGCGGATTGTTGCAAAGGATTTTGATATGAATGGGACCCTGGATCCAGTAACC
>JAZGGT010000386.1:0-5555 GCA_036480555.1 Bacteroidales bacterium
ATGAATGCAAATTAGCGAGATTTAAGAAAAGCTGAGCTGATTTATATCACCAAAAGGATCGATATACATCATTTTTTTTATATTTTTATCGCGGACTATAACTGTAAGAATTGATATGATATATAAAACACAGGTAGATGGTTGTGAAGATTGTCAGGAATGCATGAATAAAGCTCCATATTTCAAGATACTTTCTCCAGCGGAACTTGAAATCCTGAACAGGGACCGCTATTCTGTCAGGTATAAGGCAGGGGAGATGATCCTGAAGCAAGGAACATCTGCCACACATGTATTGTCGCTGATCGATGGGATCGTAAAAATATACATCGAGGGCATGGGTGACAGGAACTTACTCCTGAACCTCCAGAAGCCATGGTCCCTGCTGGGTGGACCCGGACTTCATACCGACCGGAAGATCCATTATTCCGTTTCTGCCCTGACCGATGTATCTATTTGTTTCATCGCCCTGGATAATTTCAACAAGGTTATGGGCATGAATTGCCGGTTTGGCAACCAGTTGATCAGGCATGTCAGCAACCATTCGGTCATTTTGTTTGATAAGATGATCAGCCTAACCCAGAAGCAGATGCATGGACGGATGGCAGATGGCCTTCTCTATCTCTCAAAAGTCTTCTTTAAGAGCGATACCTTTAAATTGTACCTGTCCCGCCAGGAAATAGCTGACCTGACTGCCATGTCTAAAGACAGTGCTATCCGGATCTTAAAGGATTTTGAACGTGACAGACTAATCACATTGAAAGGGAACGAACTCTCTATTCTCAACACGGATCAGTTGCTGAATATTTCCCTGAAAGGATAATTTTCCGGGCTTCCAGTATTGTATCAGTAAAGGGGATTGTGGCATTCAACACAATGAACTTCTTTCCATGCTTCTCCAATATCGATGGGATGGATAAATTCGAGTGAATCCCTGACCCCGCCCATATTCAGCTGGTCCGGATACCCCTGGGCCAGGATGTCGTGACAGAGATTGCAATCCTTGCTGATCACCCTTCCAGTCGTGGTGGTGTGACGGTCATTGTGGCAGCGGTAACACCCCTCTGAATTGATATGCCCGATATTATTCGGGTATACATCCCAGCGTGCCTTCATTTCCGGGAAAATATTCTGGGTGAAATCTTCCTGGATACCTGCAATTGCTTTTTCGATCAATGGCATCTGGTCCTCGTATATCTCGGGATACATCATTTCATAATATTCCTTGATATCTTTCTCGATGGTTAACAAGGCGGAGTCGGTATCCTCATACACCGCATAATGCAGTCCCATGGCTACCATTTTGATGTCAGGCAGTTCCCTGGGGATATCACCCCTGGTCAGGGATTTATCGGTGAAGAAGGGTGGTGAAAAATATTCATGGGAAGGCCGGTTATGACAATCTATGCAATCCATATGCCTGAGATTTTCCATGGCAATCATGGTCGTATCAATCATATTTTCTTCATCGAGGTAGGTATGTACCTCCCCGGTTTCCATGTTGGTATACCTTACCCAGGGAATGATTTGCTGGTCCCCGGTATCGGCCACATATTCGATCTTCACATTGGGATTAATATGCCAGTGTATCCCTTCATCCTGTCCCAATGCATGATATTCTGACCCGATCTTCATTTTCAGAATGATATCCCATTCGGTATTCTGCTCATCTGCCAGGTAATGCTTCTCCGTACGGAGCTTATGTGCATAAAACTGTTCGGGCCAGTGACATTTCTCACAGGTCTCCTGGGCAGGCCGAAGGTTTGAAATTGGGGTTGGAATTGGTTGGGGATACTTTTTAAAGAGTACCGAATAAACCTGGTAGAGTCCAGATAATTTGGACCGGACATACCAGTCCGCACCTGAGCCTACGTGGCATTCCACGCAGGCTACCCTGGCATGGGCAGAGGTCTGGTAGGTAACATGTTCGGGTTGCATTACTTTATGACAGACCTTGCCGCAGAATTCTACGGATTCCGAGTAATGAAAGGCCTCGTAAGTTCCTATTGCTGACAGAAAAAGGAAGGCTGTCGAAGATATGACAAAGATCAAAAAGGCATTCCTGTGCTGCCTAAGATTGAGGTTGATCTGCGGCCATCTAGACAATCCGATATGACTCTGTTTTCTCATACGGTGCCTCCTGCGTGCCATCCCGATGGGGATCAGGATCAGTCCCAGGATAAGGAAGATGGGCAATATAATATAAATAACAATCCCCAGGTAGGAACTTGTGACCTCAATAAAGAATGATACAGTTATAAGGAAGACGATCATGAAAAGAGCGATGATCGCGATCACGGCACCAATTACCGATGTCCAGTTATAAAGTGAAGAGGGGAGTTTCATGTAAAAAAAGTGTTGATTATTTTATTCCCGCAAGTTAAAAAAAGAATGATACAGGGGAAGCAACAAAACGCTAACTACCTTAATTTAAAATCATTATGAATATCGCCCCGGCCGGGGACACAGACTAGATCTCCTTTAATTGCCTGATGGTCTGCAGGGGATCATCGGAGGCGAAGACGGTGTTCCCGACTACGAAAACATCCACACCGGCTTCTTTCAGACCGGCCAGGTTTTCCAGTCCCACTCCACCATCTATCTGGATCAGGGCATTGGATCCGGTTTTCGCTATCAGTTCGCGCAGCTGCCGGATCTTCCGGTAGCTGTACTCGATGAGGGACTGTGCACCGTAGCCCGGGTTAACCGTCATATTGAGTACCAGGTCAAGATCCGGCAAGATGTTTTCCAGTAATTGGACAGAAGTATGCGGATTGATGGCCACGCCAGCCTTCATGCCCAGTGATTTGATGGTATCAATGGTGCGGTCCAGGTGCGTGCAGGCTTCATAATGGACAGTCAGCATGTCTGCCCCGGCAGCAAGGAAACTTTCCAGGTGCCTGTCCGGTTCCACGATCATCAGATGGGTGTCCAGTGGCTTGGTGCTGATCTCCTTTATCAGCTTGATGACGGGGAAGCCGAAAGTCATATTGGGGACGAATACCCCGTCCATGATATCCAGGTGGATCCAGTCGGCCTCACTGCTATTGACCATTTCAACTTCTTTGCGCAGTTCCAGAAAATTTGCGGTTAAAATAGAGGGGGCAATCAAATGTGACATCTTGTGTTGATTATCCAAGGTAGGTTTTCAGGATCTTGCTCCGGGTGGTGTGTTTCAGCCTTTTAATGGCTTTTTCCTTGATCTGCCTTACCCTTTCACGGGTCAGGTTGAACTGCTCACCGATTTCCTCCAGGGTATGGGGATGTTTACCGTTCAGTCCGAAATACAGTTTAATGATGCTCGCTTCGCGATGTGTAAGAGTTGAAAGAGCCCTTTCGATCTCTTTCCGCAGGGATTCGTTCAGCAGGCCCCTGTCAGGACTGGGAGCATCTGTGCTCAGCATCACATCATACATATTGCCCTCTTCCCCTTCGGTAAGCGGGGCATCCATGGATACATGACGGCCGGAACTGCGGATGGCTTCCTTTACATCCTCGGGTGCCAGTTCAAGTGCCTGGGCAAGTTCCAGGATGGATGGTTCACGTTCATGCTGCTGCTCAAGAATGGCAAAGGTTTTGTTGATCTTGTTGATGGATCCGATCTTGTTCAGTGGCAGCCTGACGATCCTGGCCTGTTCCGCCAGGGCCTGAAGAATGGATTGCCTGATCCACCATACGGCATATGAAATGAATTTAAATCCCCTGGTCTCGTCAAAGCGCTGGGCAGCTTTTATTAATCCAAGGTTTCCTTCATTGATCAGATCCGGTAAGCTCAATCCCTGGTTCTGGTATTGTTTGGATACCGACACCACGAAGCGCAGGTTGGCCTTGATCAGTTTTTCCAGGGCATCCTTGTCGCCTTTCCGTATCATCCTCGCCAGCTCAACCTCTTCTTCGGCAGTGATCAGGTCGACTTTGCCGATTTCATGCAGGTATTTATCCAGGGAAGGAGTTTCCCTGTTGGTAACCTGTTTGATGATCTTGAGCTGTCTCATTTAAGGTGAGAATTTATTAAGATAACCGTTATACGAAAAATAACTACGAAAGTTACATATTCAAAGCCGTAATTAGCTAAAGATTCGCTTTTTTTCCAAAATTATATTTTGATTCAAGAAAAAGTTTAAATAGCAATATGGTTCCATCCCCGGCAAGATCTAGAATATCAACAGGATAGAACAGAATTTTCGATTCATTTTGGATTTATTCTAAATAAGTAAGTTATATGAATGATATCGGGTCATTTGGTAAAAAAAAATCAAATCATTTTTTTGGTAATTCTAAGTATTTGCTTATACTTGCAATGAATTTCCAACGATACCCGTTTTTCAACTGGTTATCTGACTCCAATTCGACAATATTTCTTACCATAATCCACATATAATTAATTTTCATTATTCATAATCACATGTATGACATTCTTGAGCTTAATAAGAAGCTCGTTTCCGATCTGCGAGAAATCGCCAAAGAATTAAAAATCAAAAGGGTTGAAGCTTTTAAGAAACAAGACCTTATCTATAAGATCCTGGATCAACAGGCAATTGTTGCCTCGGATGTTGAATCCAAACCCAAAGACAAACACAGAGAACATCCTGGCCCTAAAGCCAAGGACAAAACCACTCACCGCCGTGGAAGAAAACCTGCAGAGAACAAACAGGATAAAACCACAGATCAGGAGGTAAAAAGCCCTCAGGAGGACAGGCGGGGTGAAGAACGGAAGGATAGCCGGGACCATAGAGACAGCCATGACCATAAGGATAGCCGGGACCATAGAGACAGCCGTGACCATAAGGATAGCCGGGATTATAAGGATAGCCGGGACCGCAAAGATATTAAAGACCGCAAGGATAAGGAATATTCCAGGGAAAAAGATAGTTCATTCAGGGACAGGAGAAGTAACAATTACCACAGTGATGCCGATTCGGATACCAGGGAATCCCAGGCCGACCGCGATTTCAAACGGCAGGAAAGAAGGCAACAGGAAAAGGCCCTTGAATTTGAAGGGATCATTTCTGCCTCCGGGGTACTGGAGATCATGCCTGACGGGTATGGATTCCTGCGTTCCTCAGATTATAATTATCTCAACTCACCGGATGATATCTATGTTTCGCAATCTCAGATCAAGTTATTCGGACTAAAAACCGGGGATAGTGTTTCCGGTACCATCCGCCCCCCCAAGGAAGGGGAGAAATACTTCCCGCTGATCAAGGTGGAAGAGATCAATGGTCGGAGTCCTGATTACATACGGGACAGGGTTCCTTTTGATTTCCTCACACCCCTCTTTCCGAATGAAAAATTTACCCTCCTCAAGCAAGGCAAACGGGGCACCATCTCTTGCCGCGTAATAGATATGTTTACACCTATTGGCAAAGGGCAAAGGGGACTGATCGTTGCGCAACCAAAAACCGGGAAGACTATCCTGCTGCAGGAGATCGCCAATGCCATTGCAGAAAACCATCCTGAAGTATACCTGATCATCCTGTTGGTCGATGAAAGGCCGGAAGAGGTAACGGATATGCAACGGAATGTGAACGGTGAGGTGATCGCCTCCACCTTCGATG